>CAZEGO010000136.1:0-4801 GCA_964511955.1 uncultured Planctomycetia bacterium
GGTAATGCCAGGCTTTCACGACCCCGGGGAAAGCCGTAGTCATGTAAACCTGTCCGAAATTTTCGAATATCTCCTCGTCGGAACGCAGTATCTCCATCAACCTGCCGCGCTCATCCGGGATAACTTTAAGCTTTTTAATTCTGACATCTTGGATCATATCAAACTCCCCTGATCTTATTTTATATGTCATTCCAGCGAAAGCTGGAATCCAAAATAAATAATCTTTTAAATAGATTCCCGCCTTCGCGGGAATGACGTGATACTTAACGACCTATAGAAATATACTTAAATCCCATCTTCTTCATTTTGTCAGGATTAAATACATTTCTCCCGTCCACTATTACCGGGTTTTTCATGGATTTTTTTATCTTCTTCAAATCCATCACCTCAAACTCATGCCATTCCGTAACGATAGCCAAAAGATCGGTACCCTTCGCCGCTTCGTAAAGGTCCTTACAGAAAGTTATGCCTTTTATTATCGAACGCGCCTTTTTCATGGCCTTAGGGTCATAGGCCTTTATCTTAGCTCCGCCCTCTTTAAGGGAATTGATTATGTCTATGGACGGGGCAAAGCGCATATCGTCCGTATTTGGTTTAAACGCGAGGCCCAACACCCCTATGGTCTTTCCTTTTACTATCCATAGCGCTTCTTCTATCTTTCTTATGAAGAGGGCTTTTTGTTCTTCGTTTACTTTTCCGGCGGCTTTTAAAATACCGAAATCATATCCCAGTTTCCCGGAAATGTGTATAAAAGCGTCCAGATCCTTTGGAAAACAAAATCCCCCGTAACCTATGCCGCTTTTCAGGAAGTCCTGTCCTATTCTTTTGTCCAGCCCTATACCATAGGCGACTTCTTTGATGTCCGCTCCAGTTCTTTCGCATATGTTGGCCACGGAATTTATAAAAGATATCTTGGTGGCAAGAAAAGAATTGGAAGCGTGTTTTATGAGTTCGGCGCTTTTTATATTGGTAAAGACGATTTCGGTGTCTATCTTGCTATAGAGGCTCTCCATAAGGTCTCTTGCCTTCTTTGATTTCGTGCCTACTACGACCCTGTCAGGATACATGAAATCCTTTATGGCTGTGCCCTCCCTTAAAAATTCCGGGTTTGAGACGACGTCGAATTTCACGTTCTTTTTTACGTTGATCTTTATGGTGTGCTCTATCCATTTACCTGTCTCGACCGGTACGGTACTTTTTTCGACTATAAGGCGGTATGATGTCATGTTTTTGGCTATTTCCCCGGCCACGTTTTCGATATAAGAAAGATCCGCCTCGCCGTTTGGCATGGGAGGCGTACCCACGCATATGAAAATAACGGTCGAGTTTTTAACGCCGTGCTTTACGCTCTTCGAAAAACTAAGTCTATTTGCCTTGAGATTTTTCTTTACCATATCGGACAGGCCTTTTTCATAAAAAGGTATCCTGCCCTTTTTAAGCATGTCTATTTTCTTGCCGTCGTTGTCCACGCATATTACCTTATGTCCGATATCCGCGAAACACGCGCCCGTAACCAATCCGACGTATCCCGCGCCTATTATGCATACATCCATATTGATTCCTTCATTTTACAGGTTAAGGCTTGGCCCGAACCTGAAAAATTATTTCTCCACTTTTGGTTTCGGGACGGGGTAATAATCTCTCATGTCAAAAGGCGTCTTGAGGGAAGCTTTTAATTTAAAAGCCACCCACACGGTAGTGTCTCCGTCCCTGCCCACTTCCAGGCTCGCCTCAGCCATCCAGCAATGAAGATCTTTTATTATGGTGATTTCCTTGCTGTTGAATCTGTTTATGATTTTATTGCCGTTAGTCTCTACTTCCTTTAAATCATATCTGCCCAGAAGCCTTACCGCCCATTCGTTGTTAATTTTACAGAAAAGCTCTGAGGTAAGTTCGTGCTCGGTATTCTGCCAGTACCTGGATCCGAAACCAAGGCTCCAGTTTTCTTTGTCTATGTGAACGTCCACGTTCCAGTCCTGAAAGTCCCTTGTGTCGGGGTCATAAAGAGTATCCGACTCTATCCTGAGCCAGTCCAGGGGCATGATTTCCAGGTCCCCTTTTACGTTGGAAAAACGGCTTCCCTCTTCGGGTTTGCTCAGGTAGTCGCCGGTTATAAGAAGATAGCCGAGGTCCACCGTGGACATCTCGCCGTCCTTAAGTCTTTTTGTCTGGAATTTATTCTCCAAGCCCAAAGTGAATTTACTTTTTCTGTCTATACTGTCTATGTCGTCGAATTGCTGGAGGTTGCCGGGAGTGGTGGACGGTTCGTGTATGTACTCATATTCCAGCGTGGGAGTCACCACGTGATGCAGTTTATTTATCTCGACTCCCAGGAAATTTCCCGTAGTTCCGTACGTCTTGAAAAATTTAGTGCTTACGTCTATCCCTGTATAAAAAGCCGTCCTGTTCTCGTCTTCGTCGCCGTTTATATCCTTGCTGTAAAGCGTCTCTCTTATACCCGCGAAGGGCGACAGGCTTATAAAATCCGCGACCCTGAAACTTCCGGATAATTTATTATAGGTGTCGAATCTGGTTACGTCCAGATCGGTCCCGCTGTTGGCCGTCTTACTGTTGAGGTGGGTGGCTGTGGTATCGGTCTTAAAATATAACGGCAGGCTATCGAAGAGTCTCTGATCTTTCAGGTTAAATCTCGCCTCGGGAAGCTTTTCCACTACGCTGAAAAAACGGTTCATTCTCTTTTTTGCCAGAAAGCTGAGTGAGTACTCGCTCTCGCTGTTCAGCAAATACGCGTATGATTCCGGCGAAGGGTCCGAATCGTATTCCTCCCTGTAAAAATAGTCTTTGACCATCTCATCGTCGCTCAATTCGTGCAGTTCCAGGAATCCGGTAATATTCTCGGCCGGGTCCCACCTGTGCCTTAACTGCACGCGGAACCTGTCTTCCTCTCCTTTCTGGATCTCATTCCTGTCGCGATTTCGCTGACTTGAATAATATGTTTTAAAAATACCGGTGCCTATAGTATCGAATTCGTATTTATAATCCAGGCCTTCCGCCGGTCCCCATTTTTCTCTTTCGTCCAGCCTCAGGGTGAGTCTGTTCTTTTCGTCGAATTCGTGCCTGTAGCTCATCAGGGCAAAAACTCCCCACTTGCTCTTTTTTCCGGGCAGAATATTAAAAGTCGGCCAGTCCGTATCCAGGGAATACTCATATACGGGGAAATACATCAAAGGTATTTTTCCTGCTTTAAAAGAGACATTCCTGGCAATCAGTTTATTGTCCGGTGAGATATTTATGTTCCCGGCGCTAATCTTATAATGAGGAGGTATCTTGTCGCAGCTTGTCAGGTAGCCGTCTGTTATTCTAACTGATTTATCCGGTAATAGATGGGCTTCTTTACCGCCTGCGTACCACTCTCCGGATTTCAGGCGAATATCGAGTATCTCTCCTGTTTTCGACTCGAAATTATACTTTAGCTTTTCGCCTCTTATTTCACTTGTAGGGCTCTTTATCGTAACGTTACCTTCGGCTACTGCGTCTTTTGTTTCGGTATCCACGGTTATTTTATCGCTGGTGAGTTTAACGTTTCCGTAATCCACGGACACGTTTCCGGTGCCCAGTATCTTGTTCTCCTTATGCAAAAATTCGACCTGGTCGCCGTTGACTTCGACAGGACGGTCGGCTGCTTCCCGGGCGAAAAGATTTGAACAACATGAAACATGAAACATGAGACATGAAAAAATAAAAATAATAAATGTTCTTTGTTTTAATTGCTTTTGCTTTAGCCCTTGTCTCCTGCCTCCTGTCTCTTGTCTCATATATATTGCTTCCTGTCTCTTGTTGCTAATCATACCAATAACGACGCCCCGATAATCCCCGCGTCTGTCCCCAGCCTGGCTCTTACTATCTTAACGTGAGCGCCCTGGTCTCTCATGGCGCGTCTTTTTACTTCTTTCTTAAGCGGGTCCATAATGAATTTTCCGGCTTTACTGACTCCTCCGCCTATCACTACTTTATCAGGGTTAAGTACGTTAACAAGGCTCGTTACGGCTACGGCCAGTTTTTTGGCCATGTCTTCCCAGACACCGATCGCCTTCTTGTTTCCTTTTTTGGCCATCGACGTTACGTCCTCAAGAGTTATGTTTTTTCCGAAAATCTTTTTGCACCTATCTAAAATATATCTATTCCCTATGTATCTCTCCAGACAGGCCGTGCCCCCGCAATTACATATTGGGCCGTTTTCGTTAATCTGCATATGGCCTATCTCTCCGGCACACATAATGCTTCCCCTGTAAAGAGAACCGTTTATTATCAACCCTCCGCCCACGCCGGTTCCGAGCGTCAGGCACACGAGATTACGAGCGTCTTTCCCCGCGCCGAACATGTATTCACCCAGGGTCATGGCGTTCACGTCGTTGTCGAGAGACACTCTAAGATTTAATTTTTTCTGAAGTATGTCCTTAAGAGGTGTATTCTTCCATCCTTTTATATTGGGGAAATACCGCACCACACCGTTATCATAGTCTATGGGACCCGGAGCACCTATGCCTACACCCTTAATAGAACTTTTCCTTAACCGTGACTCTGATATAAGGGCCAGGGTATTATCCACCATGGCATCTATGAGTATCGTCTTTTTAGCGCTTGAAGGCGTGCTTGCCTCCCGCCTGTAAGAGATACGGCCCTGCCTATCCACAACAGCCATCTTCACACGCGTAGCGCCCAAATCTATTCCTATTTTAACCTGTTTAGACATATGAAGTTATAATACCAGGAAGCACTAATAATGCAAGATTTTTTTATCGAGTTCACTGGGGGACGTGTACCGAAGGGACACACCTGG
>CAZEGO010000137.1:0-4789 GCA_964511955.1 uncultured Planctomycetia bacterium
CAAAAAGGTGAATTTTTCGGAAAACCCTTCTTTGACAGAGATAAAGGCGGTAACTTTCCACCGTCTTAAGATAAAAAAAGATTCGAATGGATTTAACTGCACGGTTATTTTTGATGTCTGATCATGGATAAAAACATAACGATAAAACTGGAGAAAATAGACGGATACAGATGGAAAATACCGGTATCCTGTAATGCCGGCATGAGAGTGCCCGGTATTATTTATACCGACGAATCGTTTCTGGATAGTATTAAAAACGACAGGGCTCCCGAGCAGGTTTCTAACGTTGCTTTTCTGCCCGGTATAGTTAAATGCTCAATCGCAATGCCCGATATACACTGGGGGTATGGATTTCCGATAGGAGGAGTAGCGGCAACCGACCCGCAAGACGGCGGAGTCATATCTCCGGGGGGAGTAGGCTACGATATAAACTGCGGAGTGCGACTTTTAAGAAGCGATATGACCGTCCGTGAGATAGGCCCGAAACTCGAGAAACTCATAAACACATTATTCAATAAAGTGCCCTGCGGAGTGGGTTCAAGCGGTGATATAAGGTTAAGCCGGAAAGACCAGAGAGATATTCTTATAAAAGGCGCGGGGTGGGCGGTGTCTAAGGGATACGGAGTGAAAGAAGACCTTGAGCATACCGAGGATAAAGGAGCAATGAAGGACGCTGACCCATCGGGGATATCGGACAGAGCTTATGAGAGGGGTAAAAATCAATCCGGTACACTCGGCTCGGGCAACCATTTTCTCGAAGTGCAGGAGGTGGATGAGATTTACGATACCGAAACCGCTGATGCCTTCGGTCTTTTTAAGGGCCAGGTGACGGTAATGATACACTCCGGCTCAAGAGGCTTTGGCTATCAGGTGTGTGACGAGTACGTGAAGAGCATGGTCCGGACCTCAAGAAAATATAATATATCCATACCTGACAGACAGCTGGCATGTGCTCCCGTGAAATCAGACGAGGGAAAATCGTATCTTTCGGCTATGAAATGCGCGGCCAATTACGCCTGGGCTAACAGGCAATGCCTGATGTATCTTACCAGAGGCGTATTCGAAAGAGTATTTGAGAAAAGCTGGTCGAGCATGGGCCTGAGCCTTGTGTATGACGTAGCTCACAACATAGCAAAAATGGAGAGACACAACGTGGACGGAAAGAAAAAGCTTTTATGCGTACACAGAAAGGGAGCTACGCGAGCTTTTTCTCCCGGGCATACCGATCTTCCGCATGTGTATAAAAATACCGGCCAGCCCGTTATAATCCCGGGAGACATGGGAACTCATTCCTATGTTTTGGCTGGCACGCAAAGAGCCATGGAGCAGACTTTCGGCAGCACCTGTCACGGAGCCGGAAGAAGCTTATCCCGTTCAGCCGCGATAAAGAAATGCAGAAACAGGCAAATAGATAAGGAACTTTTTCGGAAAAGTGGTATAATAATCAGGGCAAGAGGACGCTCTACTCTTTCGGAAGAAGCACCCGAGGCATATAAAGACGTGGAAAGCGTAGTGAACATAGCGCACGGAGCCGGTATATCAAGAAAGATAGCAAGGATGCGGCCGCTTGGAGTAATAAAAGGATAATGGATTCTGGTTGCGCCATTACCAAGAAAACCTTGCCTAACGGCAGGCAGGCCGGAATGATATTGTTGATTAAGGGGGCTTTATGCTTGATATTAAATTTATACGTGAAAATCCTGAAATAGTGAAAAAATCGCTTAAGGACAGAAATCTTAAATTGAATTTAGATGAAGTTATCTCTCTGGATGCTGAAAGGAGACAGATTCTACAGGAAGCAGAGGCTCTGAAAGCCGAAAAAAACAAATCAAGTAAGGGTGGAAAGCCTACACCGGAGATAATAACCAGAATGAAGCAAATATCCCAAAAAATAAGCGATTTTGACATAAAAGTGGAGGAAATTGATAGTCAATGTAGCATTTTATTGCTTAATATCCCAAATATACCCCATAATTCCATCCCTGTGGGGCCTCCTGAGGCTAACAAGGTAGTAAGAGAATGGGGGGAGAAGCCCAAGTTTGTCTATAAACCTAAAACCCATTTAGAGTTAGGTCATGACCTCGATATACTGGATTTCCCGAGATCCTCTAAGATTTCAGGTTCCGGATTTTGTCTTTTTAAGGGTCTTGGGGCAAAGCTGGAAAGAGCTCTTATAAATTTTATGCTCGATTTACACACAAAAGAACATGGATATAAAGAGGTTTTCCCTCCTTTCCTTGTGAACCGTGAAAGCATGACAGGCACCGGACAGCTGCCCAAGCTCGAAGAGGATATGTACCGGCTTAAAGACGATGACTTGTTTCTTATTCCCACGGCTGAGGTCCCGGTAACGAATATCCACCGCGATGAGATTATAGAAGAAGAAAATCTACCTCTTTACTATACCGCTTACACCGCTTGTTTCAGGAGAGAAGCAGGCTCCTACGGAAAAGACACCAAAGGGCTCATGAGAGTACATCAGTTCGATAAAGTGGAGTTGGTTAAATTTGTAAAGCCTGAAAACTCCTTTGACGAACTGGAAGCACTTTTAAACAACGCGGAGACCGTTTTACAGAAACTCGGGCTGCCCTACAGAGTGCTTATGCTGGCCACAGGCGATATAAGTTTTGCCGCGAGTAAATGCTATGATATAGAAGCATGGGCATCCGGTATAGAAAAAAATCTCGAAGTTTCAAGCTGCAGTAATTTTACCGATTTCCAGGCAAGAAGGGCTAATATAAAATACAGGCCCAAAGAAAGAAAAAAACCGGAATTCGTGCACACATTGAACGGTTCCGGAGTAGCAATGGCCAGGATAGTGATAGCCATTATGGAGAACTATCAGAATGAGGACGGCAGTATCACTATACCCGAAGTCCTAAGGCCTTATATGGACGGCAGAGGAAAAATAGAGAAATAGAATTATATGCTGAAAAAACTTTTCGCTTTTATATTCAGCGTACTTTTAATACCTCTTACCGTCGCAGTGACCATGGCTTTTTATGAAGGCCTGTTGTCGCTTAGAATATCCGAGAGCGGTATAATATTTATCTTAGGGGCTTTCGGTTATTCTATTCTGCACCTGATCTTTTTCAAGCTGGATTTTATGTACGTATTGGGACATGAGTTTATGCATGCCGTCGCGACATTTTTCTCCGGAGGTAAAGTCACCAAAATAAAAGTTTCTAATCGGGGAGGGGTGGTCAAAACTACATCGTCAAACATGTTCGTGATGCTCGCGCCGTATCTCGTGCCGTTTTATACGGTCCTGATAGCTGTCTTGTATGTGGTGCTATCTTTCTTTTTGGACATCGTGCATTACAGGAAGGGTTTTATATTTCTACTTGGTTTTACCATGATGTTCCATCTGTCGTACACGGCCAGGTGCATGAAAGAAAAACAGTCCGATTTGATTAAAACAGGATACTTGTTTTCTATCCTGTTTATATATATAATAAACATTACCGTCGTTTTCCTGATATTAAGTTTTCTTTTTGCAGGAGCGGATTTCAGGGAATACATTAACGATATCCTGTACAGATCCAGACATTTTTATTATTACTTCTGGCGGGAGCTGTTCTTCTAAGCGGAGAGGTGCGTGAGTGGTCGAAACGGTACGCCTGGAGAGCGTATGTACCCCAAAAGGGTACCCAGGGTTCGAATCCCTGCCTCTCCGCCATACGCTTCAAATCTGCCCTCCTTTCGTAGGAATAAAAGTCATCCATCATTAATAATAATTGTCCTATGCAATCGCACCCAATAGTGCTATTATAACCTGTAATGACACAAAAACTATTACAGGCAGATACCTCCTACGGAGATAGCAAAAAGAATAGATATGAACACGCCCTATTCCTCAATCCGTATATAGAAAGCACCGCAACAAGCATAATGGGCCTTTTCCCGCCTACGGGGCTTGAGTATGTAGCCACGAGCGCTAAGGAATTCGTAGATAGAATAACCCTTCTCGACCTGAGATATGAGAAGGACTTGTGCGATCCAGGCAAACTCACCGATTTTATACGCAGGGAAATAGATATAATATTTGTCGCCATAGGGTGGGATCGTCAATTCAAAGAGATTTGCAATTTATTGAACCTGATGCCGGATAGTATACCTTTAGTTGTGGGCGGATATAAGGCGACGGAGCAGGTCGAAGAGCTTTTTCAGCTCTGTCCGAAAATAGACATTATTGTAAGGGGAGAAGGGGAGGATACGGTAAAGGATATACTGAAGCAGTTACCCCTTGATGTTATCCAGGGTATTTCTTACAGGGGAAACAGCGGGCCTGTTCACAATGAAAACAGGTTATTACAGGAAGTGGACAGGATAGAGTCGCCGGACCGCAGCCTGAGACGTAATAAATACCGCTTAATACTTAACGGCATAAATGTGACGAGTCTGTCTTTTGATACGATCTTGAGCGCAAGAGGGTGCCCGTTTACCTGCAAGTTTTGCACATTCAGTCTGAATCCACTGGGCCAAAAAAGGAAATATGCGGCACGTAGCGTGGAATCTGTAATAAAGGAAATAGAGCAGATAGCCGCCAATACCATACTTTTCAGCGATGATAATTTTTTTACAAACATAAAAAGGGCAGAGGAAATCTGCGATTTAATAATAGCCCGTAAAATCAAAAAGCGTTTTATTGCGCAGTCTCGAATCGAGATAGCCAAATACCCGAGCCTACTGAAAAAGGTTGTTAAGGCCGGATTTAAGATACTCCTGATAGGCATTGAGTCACCACATAACCGAATACTTGCCGCGCTTAATAAAGGTTTTGACTCGG
>CAZEGO010000138.1:0-4780 GCA_964511955.1 uncultured Planctomycetia bacterium
ATGCATAAGAAAATAAATAACCGGCAGGAGCATGAGGTTTTTTCTATTGGAAAGTGATATATAAGCAGCATCCGTTAAGGCCAAAATAAAATACAATAATAACGGACAAAGCACCCAAAAGGACTCATGATAAAATATTATCGACAGGCAATAAAATAAAAAAAAAGCAGGGATAAGAAAAACAGTGTTACCTTTCAGTCCTTCTATCTTAATTTGATTCATCCTTCCTATGCCATACCTGTAAAACTGACGGATAAACCCGGCTATGTTTTTTCTTCTGTTTCTTGATACCGTGACCCCGGGGCTGTATATAAATCTATATCCGAGACCCTTTATCCTGTTTATCAGCTCATTCTCCTCGTTGGGATAAAGAGAGTCGTTCAGCCCCTTTACTTCATCGTAGATAGCCTTGCGTATCGCAAGGTTACTAAGCACAAGCTCTTTTTCTCCCGCGATTCTTTGCCTGCCGACAGGTACATACCTGCTGCGCATCTTCCAATGCGCGAAATAAGAGCCCATGGCAAAACCGAAAAGACGCTGCAGGTAAACGCTTTTATCAGGGGTAATGTCGGGTCCTCCGACCCCGGCTATGCGCTTATCTGAACCAAGTATATCGGCTATGATCCTAAAAATATCCTTTGTTACCCTGGTGTCTTTATTAAAAAAGCACAGTATGTCGCCCTTCGCTTCTCCGGCGGCCTTATTCCTCTGCGCGGACGGCCACTTTCCGAAGGTTAAGATAACCTCTATTTTTTCACGTGGATAATCCGTTTTTTCCAGATACCCCAGGGCCTCCGCCTCTTCGGACTCGGACTCCATAGGAATAATAACGCTTATAAGCGGTAAAACGCCTTTCTTATAGGATAAATCGCTTCTTTCCATATTCTCCTTAATAGCTTTAAGGATCCCGTTACAAAACCATGCCTCCGGTAAACACCGGCAATCCATTTGATTATGTCTTTACTTTTTAGATGCCTTAAAAAAGAACTCCGCTCTCTTTCGGAAAACATCGCTTTCATAACATGTTCTATTTTCTTATTACTATAGCCAGGATAGCTGACAACGGCAATCCTGCCTCCGTCAAAGCTGCTGAAGTCGTCCGTTATTAAATATTTTTTATCCGCGCACAGCCTATAAAAAGGCGTGCCTGGCTGGGGAGTACAGATCGATATCTGAACATTATCCAAAAGCCCCTGTTTTATCGTATCGCTTATATACGTACAAGTGGCTTTATCGGACTCGGGCGAGGAGCCGGGCATACCTATCATAAAAGTTCCGTAAGTTTTTAAATTTTCGCTTTTTATTAATTCCAGGTTTCTTATCATATCGTTCTCCGGAAGCATCTTCCCTGAGCGCCTCAGGACTTCTTTATCCGGAGTCTCGATACCAAACCTAATCTTGTAATAACCCGCTTTTTTCATGGCTTTAAGGATTTCCCGGTCGGTCTTATTTATGCTGCACATAGCCTCGTATTTCAGTTCATCCAGTCCGTTTTTCACTATCGCGTCTGTCAGTTTCAATATAAAATCCTTGTTTCCGTTGTGGGTTTCTTCATCAAAAAAAATGCCCTTCATCCGCGGATATTTTCCGCGCAGGTACTTTAATTCGCCGATGAGGTCATTGATGCTCCTTGGCCGCCAGTTGGGCGACGCGTAATAAACGTTTCTGGCCACGCAAAAATTGCATGATGCCGCGCATCCCCTGGAGGCGTAAGCCTGTATCTCCGGATATTCGGAACTCGGCTCCCCGGGCATGCCGTAGCTCAGGCGACTGACGTCTTGGTCTTCGGGCCACGGAAGCTTGTTTATGTCCAGAAGGCCTCTTCTTCCGTTAGGATAAAGACCCGGAATTTTACGGGGATCTTTATTTTCAAGCAGCTCCAAAACAGTATATTCGTATTCGCCTATACATACATAATCCACGCCTTTTGCTTTTAAATATTCGGGGAACGCGCTGGCGTGATGGCCGGTAAATACCAGTTTAGCGTCCGTTTCCTTTTTAACGCGCAGAGCTACCCTCAGATTATCCTCTATCACTCTTGACGCGCTTTCCATTATAAGCCAGTCCGGATCCTCTTCAATAATCCTGCGCGTATATCTTCCACCGTCCAGACTTTCAAGGCACCCGTCAAGAAATTTCACGTCATGGCCGGTTTCTCTCTTCAGTAATGAAGAACAATAGGCCAGTTCCCATGGATAATAGACAAAACGGTTTTCCTTTTTTCTCACACCTTCGGACCACCTGCTGGGAGAATGGATTATATAGTAACCCTTTGAATCTATTCCCAATGAATTAGCTATTACTACTTTCATATTAATATATTATATTATAATATCCCCGTAAATTCGAGACTATTTTAAACATTTGGATTTATGTCCTGATTCTGATATAATTTCCATTATGAGAAAATTTAAAGTAGTTTTACTGCAGATATTAGGTCCTGAGTTATGGCTCAGGCCTCATTTCAGCAACATCCCTCTCTCCCTTGGCTACCTCAAGGCAAGTTGCGACCAAAAAAGACACCTGAGGAACGTCGATATAGAGATAATTGACCTGGAGAAGGATAACACGCCTGCTCCTTTAAGACTGGCCGATATCATAGCGTCAAAATCACCGGATATAGCAGGTTTTTCGTTTTATCACTATAACTCGTTCAAAAGTTTATACGTAGCCGGTTTATTAAAAAGACGGCTTCCGGGCATCAGAATTATAGCGGGAGGCCCTGAAATAACCAGGGAGACGAATTACATTATCAATAATCCGCACATAGATATCTTGTGCTTCGGCGAAGGGGAAATTATTTTCCCTGATATATTAACGGCGATGCTCAGGGGTCCCGAAAAATTGAAAAACATAAAAAACATCGCGTATCGCTGCGGAAAAACCATGCGTTTCACCGAAAGCGGGAACTCAGCGGTAAAAAATCCTCGCTCCCCGTATTTATCCGGTGCTTTGAATTTAAAAAAATACAAAAGAGCCTTCCTGGAAACCCAAAGAGGATGCATATTCAAATGCTCATACTGTAATTATCACGATAAAAATTTGTCCTATTTTCCGTATGACAGAATAGAATCGGAACTAAAAATGATGGTAAACTCAGGCATAAGGGAAGTTTTCATCACCGATTCCAGCATACTCCCGTCTTCCAATTTCTATAAGATCTGCAGGGCCATTAAAAAGGCCGATCCGTTAAGAAAAATGAAATACACGGCTTGCGTATACGCTGAATACCTGGATAAGGAAAAAGCTGATCTCCTGAAGGAATGCAATTTTACGATGATAGAGTCGGGTATTCAGTCCATAAAAGACTCTACTCTGAGAAACGTAAACCGCAAACCCTTTGAGAAAAAAAAGTTTCTTAACGGTATAAAATTGCTGAAAGAAAGAGGCATAAACTGTCCCTCCAGCATCATAATAGGGCTCCCGGGGGATTCGATCAAGGACATAGCTAACGAGATAGATTTCCTCGTAAAGGGCCGGGTACCTTTTGTAGCTCATAGGTTGCAATTATTTCCCGGTTCCGAGATAAGAAAGGATGCCGATAAACACGGAATAAAATACCTCGCCCATCCTCCTTATTTTATAAAAAAATCCTCATATATTTCAGAACGTCAATTGCAGACGGCCTTTAAGATGGTTAAAATGCGTGACACAGGACAGATAAATTATAACTTTATAGAATGCGCCGCGCCTCTCGAAAACAGGAAAGAAACTAAAGGATGTTTTATCCCCGATAAAATCAACAAAGTAATAATGGACCCGGATTCCGGTTCGCTAACCATAAAAGATATAGAAAAACTATCAAAAAACATATCCGGGGCATGCTACCTCCCTTTTACTTTATGGCTCAAGAGCAAAAACATAAACGCTAAATCCGGTATTATAATCTCTCTGGTGAGTTCTCTGAATAAAAAAAATCCGTTTATGCCGTGGAATATAATCCTGGAATCACGTTCCGCTCCTTCCCGGCGGCTAATCTCCGAAATTAAAAAGACTATCCTATCAAAAAAAAGAGCTATTAGTTATGGTTTGCAGATGATAGACGGTATATCCGTAAGCGTACTGACACCTCAGGGTAAAAAAATGCCGCCGTTGAAAAAGGACTCGGATCTCCGCCTGGTAAGTACGTTAAGGATGGGCGAAAAAAAATATAAATCAAAGCTGAGCGCTTTCATGCGGTCAAAAAAGGACCGGAATATATTACTGGACTTTGACGATTCCATGCCTCTTGAAGGCATAAAAAAATCCATAAAATACGCGAATGATCTCTGCCGACGACATAAAAAAAATATCTTTTTCAGGAATCTTTATTTATATTTTGTGGGGTCCGTTTCTGTAAACCGCAAAACAACAAGCCTACCCTTTATAAATCAAGATTATCCGGAATACATATTAAAACTGGATAAATCCCTGAAAACTTCGAGCTATACCGAAATAGATAAAAATGTGCTTATATCTATAATAAAATGGAAGATGGAAAATCAATCCTCGGCGGGATAGGTCAGTCTTATGTCAAAATCGCAGACCGGCATTACATTTCCGCGATTCAGCGCTAACGCGCCGTTACGCGCTGCGTAAATGCACCTTGATTGGTGATAATAATTCGTATTTGATATACCCATATCGATTTCGCGCGTAAAGGGATCACTTACCTTGAAAGCTAAATCCGGTAAATTTCTCCCGTTTTCTTTTTTAATATACACTATATCTTCGCCCACGTACCCTTTATCCATGCGCTCAAAGCTGTAAGGGTCGCTATCGGGCGTTATCTCTTTAAAGC
>CAZEGO010000139.1:0-4714 GCA_964511955.1 uncultured Planctomycetia bacterium
CTTGATTTTGTGCATAACAGGATAATGGATGTGAGATTAGCCGCCAGGTCCGGGGAGAGCCTGACTCCGGATATTTCAAGAGGAAGTTTTGATATAGAGGAAAAAAAATTTAATTATATTGCTACGCTGAACGAGGAAAACCCCGAAGGAAGCCTTATGAGAGGTAACGTTATTTGTTATTGGGATAGGGCAGGCAGGAGGATAGAGATAGCCAGATCCTTTATTTGCAGGAAGGATACCGATTGATGGCAGATAAGAAAAAAAAGAGTTTTACTTTCATAGAAGTTATGCTGGTTACTTCTATGATTTTTTTTGTGGCCGCTGCGATTTACGGAGCCGTAAGCGGGGGTATGAATATATGGAAAAAAGCCGATAACCTTTCCCGGTATGAGGATGTGTGGGTTTTTTTCGAAAAAATTAGACAGGATTTAAGGAACACTCTTTTGTTTTCCGGAATACCTTTCGAGGGAGACTCCACATATGTTGTTTTTTCGTCCGTAACAAACCGGCCTTTCAGAAAGAGCCTTGCGAAAGATCAACCCGCATTGGCGCTGGGTCAGATAACCTGGGTGAAGTACGAGTTTGACAGCCGAAAGAATATTATTTTTAAACAGGAAAAAGATTTTTTCGAATACTCGGGAAACAAAGAAACTGTGAGACAGGCAGTGCTTAGCGGCGTATCCTCGTGTAAGTTTGAGTATTATTTTTATTCCCGGATAAATAAATTGACGGAACGGCAAATATTAGAAAAAGGGATTGTTCCCGATATCATAAGGGTGATAGTCAATATTGAGACAGAAGGCCGGAAAGAAAGCTTTTCGGAATTCATGGAGATACCCGTAACGTGAAAAAAGGCAGCATTTTTATATTGAGTGTATGGGCGATTACCACTTTAGCGGTATTTTCCTTCTATTTGGGGCATTCCGCCAGGTCGAAAATATCCTTTATAGCCGCGCTGGATCGCAGAGACAAAGTAAGGGCGGCAACTGAAAGTGCCGTTCTCAGCGGCATAGCTCATGTGTCCGATAAAACTAAGGAAAGCCCTAACCTATTATATTTAAACGTTTTAGAAGCTCAAAAAACGGATGACACCATCATTAAAATGGGCTATAATAATGTAATTCGTGTCTCCGACTGCAAGGCCGAATATTTTATAACCGACGAGGAGAGCAAGATAAATCTTAATAGTATTTCGGTAACGGTCCTGACCGAACTTATAAAGTCACATTCGGGGTTCGAAGAGGAAGAAGCCGGAAAAATAGCCGAGTCTTTGATAGATTGGATCGATGCGGACAACGAAAGACCGGGATTAAAGTTTACCAACAACGAAGACCTTTATTATGAACTTAACGATTTTCCTTACGGGCCCAGAAATAGCGCTTTTGAAGTGCCGGAAGAGCTTCTTCTGGTAAAAGACATGACACCCGAAATTTACGTGGCTGTCAAACCTTACGTAACCGTATACGGCAACGGAAAGGTAAACATAAACACCTGTGGCGACGACGTTCTTTCGGCGCTTGGGTTACCCCGGGGACTCATAGACAAGATCATGTTTTTTAGACTGGAAAGATTCGCGAAAAGACCCAAGGCCGACGGAGTTTTTGAGAACGTGTTGTCTATTATAGAAGAACTGGGAAATTTTGCATTTCTCGGGGAAAAAGAGAAAGATTTATTGAACTCTCTTATAAACGATGGAAAGATAGGAGTGGATTCAGAGTTTTTTAACGTGACCGGCATAACCGAGATTCCCGGCGCGCGTAATAGATTTTTTTCTTACTGTATAATAGACAAAGAAGGCAACATAAAATACTGGAAAGAGGATTTTTTCGATTAAATGAACATGACAAATATTTTAAAACCTGCTCTTGATATGATTTCACACTCAAAGTTTATTTTGGGCGTTGAGATTAGCGAGAATGTCGTGAAATTAGCCGTAATTAAAGAAGCGGGAAAAGACAGACAGGTAGTGTTCCTGGACAGTGCGGCAGTCAAGGACGTACCGGACGATAAAAAAGCCGAACTGATAATAGCCGGAGTGGAAAAATCCGGCTATAAGATTAGCGAGACCGTTCTGGTGCTTTCCACTTCTTTGGTTATCACGAAAACTCTCCAGATCCCGTCGGTGAAAGATGACGAAATAAACGACATTCTTAATCTACAGGCAGGCAGGCACACGCCTTATTCCCGGGAAGAGCTCGTACTGAATTATATCAGCCTCGGGAGCGTACAAAACACTTATACCAATGTACTCGTAGTCATGGTGGCGAGAGAAGTCATTAAAAAGCGGCTGGATATTCTCGAGATGGCGGGATTTAAATGCGGGAGGATATTTTTCGCCGCGGAAGGCATAGCAAGAATAATATCCGGAAAATTAACCCTTCCTCCGGACAAACCGCCCAAAGTTATTCTCAACATGGATAAAAACAGCTCGGATTTCTGCGTATTCGGCAGTTCCGGATTGATGTTTGTAAGAAACATACCGGTAGGCGAAAGCCACATAAAGGATAATCAGGCAGATGCTCTCACGAGGCTGGCCGAAGAAATAAAGAAGTCATTCGAGGCTTACGGTTCCGAAGACATATCCGGCAAACCGGACACTGTTTATCTGTCGTGCAAAGGGCCTACCGGAGAGGAGATAAGAGAATCGCTGCAGGAAAAGACGATGACCGAGGTGCAGCAGTTTTTTATAGACAAATACGCGAGGATATCCGATCCTTACGATAAACAGGCTGTGCAGTCCGGAACGGATTCATTCAGCGCGCTCATAGGGACGCTGGAATGTTCAGGAGGATTATCAATAGACCTGACTCCCGAAGAGATGAAAGACGCGCTCAAATTTAAATCCAGAGCCCGTAAACTCATCGCTATAGGGATATTATGCATGGTCATATTCGTCCAGATCTGTCTTATTTTTCTTGTTAAGGTTTATTACAGAGAAAAGTATCTGACCAGATTAGAGGAGGAATTCCGGGGTAAGATAGAAGAGACCGAAGACCTGCGCCTGTTATCCGACAAGATGAGGGTTATGAGAAAATTTCTGGTCCACAAGGGCGATTCGATAAAGGTTCTCGCCAGTTTGCACGATATATTGCCGGATGAGATATACCTGAATGATATAAAAATGGACGATGAAAGCGGGATTCTTATACAAGGAACGTCGTCTTCGATGTCGCGTATATTCGAACTCGTTACGAAACTAGAGAACGACGATATGTACAAAAGTGTTAAGACCGAATTCACCGAGAGCGGCAAAAAAGACGGTAAAGACGTCTTTAATTTCGGAATAACGATGGACAGGGAAAAATAAAGCATATGGAGAAGATAGTAAATATCATCGAAAAATTCTTTAAAACGCTCTCAAAAAGAGAAAAGACCCTTCTTGACGTTACATTATTTATTTTGCTTCTGTTAATGCTGGATCGTTTGATACTTATCCCTATAATAAAAAAATTAAGTAATCTCGAGGAAGAAATTCAGCAAAAAGAAGTTATAGTCCGCGACAGTTTTATAGTTCTCGGTTCCAAGAAGAGGATTATAAGCGAGTATAGAGCTTTGAAGGATTATTTTATCGAAGACAGAAAGAGCCAGGAAGAGGAACTCGCCGAACTTTTGAGGCACATAGAAACTATGGCCGCGAGCACAGACGTTTATATAAATTCCATAAAAGCCGCGGATGATCCCGAAGATACGCCTCTGTACACAAAATATGAAATAACCCTGAACTGTACGGGAAGCATAAAGAAAGTAGCCGAGTTCATGTACGATATAGGGTATTCCCAGGAGCTTGTCAAGATAACCATGCTGGGTGTAAAAGTCGCCGATAAAGAATCGGACATCGCGAAGTGCAGTATGACGATATCCAAGTTGATAGTCTCAAGTCACGATATAATCTGATATGTCTAAAATGAAAAAATATGCGTTTTTTATTTTTGCGGTAGTTTCCTTCTTTCCAATATGCGGCGATGTTATCGACGCGGCCGATGATAAGGAGATTTTATATAACGAGGCCGACGTTTATTTCGAGAAAGGCATGTACCGGAAAGCGGAAGAAGAATATAAGAATATTATAGAGATTTATCCCGATTATGCCCCGGCCTATAATAATCTGGGTATAATATCATCCATGGATCCTGCGAAAACCAAGGAGTCCGTCCTGTATTTTTTAAAAGCCGCTACTATCGACCCTAATTACGCCAGCCCTTACAGAAACCTCGGTATTATATGTTATAAAATAAGGGAGCTGGAAAAAGCAGTGGCCTATTTTAAAAAGGCCATCGAGCTCGACCCCGGGAATTCCGGAGATTTTTTTAACATGGGATGGATATTTATGGTTGGTATGGGCAAGACGGAACTCGCTGTGGATTTTTTTAAAAAGGCCATAGAACTGAAAGAAGACTACGCGGAACCGCATTACGCTCTGGGCCTGGCCTACATAACCCTAAACAAGAAAGGGTCGGTTATCGATGAAATCACTGAACTCCGTTTTCTCAGAAGAGAGGATCTTGCCGGCGCACTGGAGGATTATATACGGCCTACCGATACCGGGAAGCCGATTGATATGACCCAAAATCTGCAGGTGGATACCGAGTACTCTATGGAAGGGGGCAGGGAAATCATAGAGAGTAAAGGCAGAATAACGGGAAACGCTACGATATCTATAACGCTGAAAGGCGCAGGCGGGGCAGTATCACAGAAAAAACAATAAATAAAAGGA
>CAZEGO010000140.1:0-4676 GCA_964511955.1 uncultured Planctomycetia bacterium
ACCTGTTTCAGTAGCGTCGCCGTTGCGTGCTTTTACCCTGAATGTATACGGAGAGTTAGTATTTAATCCTGTAGCTGTATCGCTGGTTCCGGCTACCCATAAGTTTATGCCTCCGTCGCCGCCGGTGGTAGTTGAATCGAAATAACATCCCGATGAGCCTGAGGTGATATTTGAAACGCCTGATGTATTTAAAGCTATGCTTGACGTAGTGATAGTGCCTTTTGTGGGAGTCGAAGGCGTTTGTATAGCGCTGTAAAAACTGGCAGTGGAATCCGCCCAGTCACCGCCAGCGTTGTTAAACCCATAACATCTGTAATAGTACAAGGAATTCGCGCTTAGGCCGGAGATACCGTTTGAGAAGCTACCACTTTGACCAGTCTTATCAATGGTTGCATCCCAGGTACCTGTGCCGCCGTCATTATTACCCCATTTTATGTAACAATGGGGATTCACGCCGCCCGTTGAACTGACATTGCCGTTTAGAGTAGCACTGGAAGTTGTAATACTCGTAGCGCCTGAAGCATTCGTAATCGTGGGTTTTGCCTGCGCGAGGTAACGCAGCATTATAAGTGCGTCCAGATTATCGTCCACTACGCCTCCGGTGGATTCCTGTTCTGTTTTAACCTGTATTACATCATTGGCGCTTAAATTATAAAGCAGAAAAGCCATGACACCGGAAGACTCGTTATGATCCTGGGCATCGAGCCTCATATAGTGAGATTTTGTTTCCGCTCCATACACTAAAGAACCGTTCACCTCTACTGTTATTCTCGGATTTTTTCTTATGGTAGTGTCCCCTGATTCCAGGGAATCGTTATAAATAAGTAAATAATGCCCGGCTTGATCCACGGTTATCTGTTCAGGATTTGTGGAAGTAGAATGCGTAAAGTAATTAGAGTCTATTCTGTCGTCTGTCGTCCATTTAATAGACTCAGTGCTGGTTGGATTCCAATTGGTTCCTCCGGTAAGGTCATTGCCTCTGGCCATATATACAGGATCAGTGGAATCTATTTTTTCTATATAAATAGACATTTTCTTGCCGGACTGCACAACAACAGTGCCTGTTTCAGCTTCCTGTTGGGTATCTATGGTTATAACGCTATTTGCTCCGGCATTTCTTATAAATCCGGACCAATGCACAGAAGCGTCATTATGTCCGCTTGAGTTACGTATATACCCCTGCTTACCGTGTCCACCGGCAACCACCGCTCCGTCATCCTTAACTATTACTCTTATATTTGATCTCGCCGCGCTTGAACTTATAGGAACATTAACGAACATTAAATAATCACCTGCCTCTGTCAGAGTGATATTCTCGGGATTCGTCGAAGTCGAATGCGTATATATGGAGTCCTTTCTTCCTTCTTCCGCCCATTTCAAAGGATATGCAGTAGCCTGGTTTAAATTTGTTGAGTTAGTAGTTTCAGTCGCGAACGCCGAAAACACCTCACGGCCTAAACTGGAAACTTTTTCTAAGTATAAAGTTCCGCGAGGATGCATCACAATCGGATAAGTTGTGGATGTCTCGGAAGTACCCTTAGCTTTGATCTCAATATAGTCATTAGCGCTTAAACCCGTCAAAAGAAAAGCTATATGATCGGATGATTGCTCATGTCCGGAATCATACCTTATATAAGAAGATTCTCCTATCGCGCCGTCCACAGCTACACCATTTACATAGGCTTCTACCTGCACACAAGGTCTATAGCCTGTATTATTAGCAACTCCCGGATAATTTAGCGGCGCTGTAACAGACACAAGATAATCACCTGCTGTATCTACCGTAATGCGCTCCGGATTTGTCGAGTTGGAATGTGTAATATTATCGCCTACCGCATATCCGTACCATTCGAGCGAATAAGCGGTCCCGTTATTAGGATCCGCGGAATTAGTAGTTCCTGTTGACCCAAACCACGCTCTGTCGGCATAACCCCAGTCAGCTCTTGTGGGATGTGTCGGTATAAATTCTACATTCTTTGTTGTCTGCCATGCTGTTTCATTCCCGGCGTTGTCTCTCGCCTTCCACCTGAAAGCATAAGGTGTATCAGCCGTAAGCCCTGTCATGTTCCACGTACCGTTACACCATCCGCTGTTAGCGCTTGCCGCGGAAAAAACCTCGGCGTTATCATCGCGCTCTATATAGCACCAGTTAGCCTGAAGCCCGCTGCAGCTATCCGACGCTCCGGTAACATTGACAGTCATTGTAGTGGTGCCGACCGCGCTATACGATAGAGCACCTGCTGACGGAGCTGTATTGTCCTGTGTGATCCCTACCACAGTCACCCATTGAGATTCATGTACATCGGGTGAGATAGTGGTGTCTACGGCTTTTACTCGATAGGTATAAGGAGCGCATTCGCTTAATGTGCATCCTGAATCATCATTGTATTCAGTTCCCGTAGTTGCTGTAGTAGTGGAATTCACATCCCATGTAGTCCAGTTATTAGACCCCTGAGTAACTTCTCTTTCCACGACAAATTTAGTTTCATTATTAGACGCGTCATCCCAATATAAAATTATCCCACCGGAGCCGGAACCACAACCGGACTTCCCAAGAGCGGTAACACCGGTAGGTGCCGCGGGAGCAACGGCAAAGGACTCACCGGCAAGACAGACCGATAGCACGCTTGCCATTATAAGAATCCAAATTGTCCTCTGCCATTTACTGGTCATATCAATCACCACACACTCTGTCATTGCGAGCAAAGCGAAGCAATCTCCCAATATTTTCGCCCAAAAAACTTTCAAGTAGCTTTCTTCGAGATTGCTTCGTCATCTTCGACTCCTCGCAATGACATGCCTTTACTTACTGCGTCATCTGCCTTCTTAAAAGCAATGCCCTGTCGTTTTCAGGCTCTATCTCAAGCGCCTTATCGAGCGCGTCCATCGCTTCCCGCATAAAATTTAATTTAAAACAAGCATACGCGAAGTTAACCAGATATTCAACGTTATCCGGTTCGAACTTAAGCGCCTTATGAAAAAGCGCTCTAGCTCTTCCCGCGTCTCCGCTTAAAAACGCGATATTACCCAGGTTATTAAGCGCTCCCGCGTGTTCGGGATTTTTAATCAAAGTCTCGATAAAGAGCCTCTTGGCTGTATTAAACTCTTTCTTCTTGGCGTACCGGACGCCAAGATTAAAGGTCTTTTCATGTGTCATATTTTCAAGGTTTCCAACCTCGGCTATCTCCTCATCAGAGTCAATAAAAAACTCCTGCCCCTCAACTCTATTCATTAATATATAAGGTTTAATAGTAAAATATATACATATCATAGCAACGCTAATAATTAAAAAGCTTAAAATTTTTCTGTCATTGCGAGGAGACGAAGTCGACGAGGCAATCTCATCATAATTTACCTCAAAGTCCTTTTTAAAGCTATTTTCTTCGAGATTGCCGCGCTCCGCTCGCAATGACAAGATATTTCCGCCTAAGATTCCCCCCATCATCCAAAAAAACAACCCCGTAGAAGTATATCTCATATCCACGCTGATAAGGTTATGTATCAATATAACTACAAAACTGACAAATAATCCTTTTAACAAAATATCCGCTTTGCCGGCTTTCAGTTTTTTTATAAAACTGGTTATAACTACTCCTATGATACACAAGAACGTTACCAGCCCTATGATTCCCATCTCGGCTAAAAGCTCCAGATACTCAGAATGCGCCCTGTTCACAAATTCCCATTCCGCGGGATGTATCCTGAAAATAGCCGGGTTAGCAAATTCAGGAAAATATATGGAAAAAGTCCCAATGCCCGAACCATACCATACGTTCTGTTTAATCATCTCCAACACATCCCCCCACAAATAAACCCTGGCAGTCTTACGAAGCAAATTATCCAAAACAATCTCTCTGATTTGAGGAATAATTAAAACAATCGCTAATGCAATTATTGTCATTGTGATCATTTTTTTACTGTCATTGCGAACGAAGTGAAGCAATCTCCTGGAAAATTGCTTAAATGATCTTTTGGCGGGAACATCTTGGGATTGCTTCGTCGCTTCGCTCCTCGCAATGACAGAGCGGGAGCCGCAAAGCATCCAAACTAAAACCACTCCAATTAAACCCGCCAAAATCCCAGCACGACTTCTTGTTAAAATTAATGCTAATACCAACAATCCGATCAAACAATAATTCAAAACCTTATCCCTTATCCCATGTCCCTTATCCCTGACAACCGCCATCGGCAACGTCATCGCCAAAAACCCCGCGAAAATAGTAGGATTTCCAAAAGTAGATGACACTCTGCGAAACGGCAGCTCTATCTTCATAAAATCCATCCCGAAAAATTGACAAATCCCGTATAAAGAAACAACCCCGGCGCAAACCAACCAAACATTCACAATCTGGCTTAAAAATATCTGCTTTGAGCCTTGAGCCTTGAGCCTTGAGCCTATAACCATAGCAAATATTATCCAACTAGAAACCTTAAAAAGCTCCTGCCCGGATACTGCCTTATACTCAGACGACATATAAGAAGCAACACAAACCAACAAAAACACTCCCATCCATATATAAAACATATTGTCATTGCGAGCATTCTTTCTTTTGTCATTTTGAGTATCTTCTCTCTTGTTATTGCGAGCATCTTTTTCTCTGTCATTGCGAGCGAAGCGAAGCAATCTCAGTATATTCTCGCTAAAAAAGCTTTTAAGCGGCTTCTCAGGAGATTGC
>CAZEGO010000141.1:0-4670 GCA_964511955.1 uncultured Planctomycetia bacterium
TAAAGCTTTTTTATTCATTTTTTTGCCTTTCCGGTGATTTTTTTATATACGTCATAATACAACCCGACACCTTTTTCCAGAGAAAATTCTTTTTCCGCCGTTTCCCTGCATCGCTTTCTGAGCTCCTCAATTCCATGAGATTGAAGCGCTAAAAGATTCGATATAGCCCCCTGATAACTATCCCCGTTAAAACCGTTTACCACGCTTCCCACATTATATTTTTCGACTATTTCCGCCGTATCGCCTATGCCTCTGTTTATGACGACCGGTATTCCGCACGCTAAATACTCGGCGAATTTTGTGGGGCACGACGACTCTTTTGACAGGCACGGCTTTATAAAAAAAAGTCCGACGTCCGCCATGCTGATTAATCCCGGCATATCCTGAAACTCCGCTTTATCTATTGTAATATCCCGCGGGTCTATACCTTTTTTATTAATCTCTTCCTTAAGAATTCCCCGGCCGGTATTTAACAGAAACAGAAAATGAGCGTTGGAAATTTTTTTCTTCGCGGCTGTAAAAAAATCGAGCATCTCACCTGCCATATACCATGTACCGAGTGAGCCTGTATAGATAAATACAAATTTACCGTTTAATCCGTATTTTTTTCTCAGAGATTCGGAGTTTGTTTTTCTGAATTTATCAAGGTTAACACAGCATGGTATAACCGTAATATCTTTTTTTAAATTCTCCTTTTTTTCTAAAAACTCTTTTATTCTGTTAGATAGCACTACCATACCGTCTGACTTACGCATAAACATCTTCTCAAGAAAGTTCGTAATCCTGTATTTAAAGCTTTTTCTGCCCCACATTCCGCCGTCCACAAACTCCTCGGCCATCAGCCCCCTTACGTCAAAAATAAACTTTTTGCGCGTAATACCGGCTATAACATAACCCATCGCAGCGGGCACGGTACTCCTGGCGTGGATAATATCAATATTCTCTTTTAAGCAAATTAACAATCCCTTTATGATACCCTGGACTATATCAAAAACCGTGGCCGGTAAAGAAGGTTTTTTATGGTACCTTAAATAATGCCATCGGATATCGTACGGTTTAAGGGCCTCTTTCAGCTTCGCGGTTTTCATCTTAAAAATTTTTTTACCAAACCTCTTCTTCTCAAAAGTCAGCATTGCGCAGCGTATTCCTTTTTTCGAAAGTCCCTTAAGATAGGCGATAACCTGTGACCGCACGAGAGGTTCCGTGGCTTCATTATAAGTAATCAATAATATTTTCATATTTCCCTGTATGTAATCTTAAAATTATGCCTGCTTAATCCCAGCGCTATTAATATCATGTAAAAAGGCCAAAGCATGGCCCGGTGCCTGAATAATGTACCCACGTTTCCTTCTATAAGAGACAATACCGCGGTTATGATTAATATATAACTCAATATGACTCCGCCCTCTTTCATTTTGTACCTCATAATAAAGTACGCGCCGAAAAGCATGGACGGGAATAATACGTAATATATAAGCATTTCCGGTACGGCCATTATCTGCAAAAAACTGCCGAGCTGCCAGGGAAAAGGAGCGAACATTATAACGATAAGTGAGGCCGGTATAAAAATACTGAAATTCCACGGATTAGTAAAATTAAAATTCTCGAGAAAAGCCGAATTCGCGTTCAAAGTCCTGTACGTCCTCATTTTATACACCCATTTCAGGAAAGACTCGTTTATCTCGGTAGATAACAGACCGCCTATGAGATTTGTCTTTATCGCGTCGAGATAAAAAAAAGCGGCCGCGGCGAATATCAAGATAAATATCGTTATCTCAAGTCTCCTTTTACGCCATAAGGAAAGCAAAAAAGAAAAAGGCATAACTGCAGCGTAAAAAAGAGCCAGTACAAACAGTCGGAGCTCCTTGAGCAATATACTGCAAAGAATCATAAGAAAGAAAAGATGTACCCTGAACCCGGCGCGAAGCTTCAAAAAGACCAATACCAGCGAGGTAATCAAAAATACGGTCGCCGGTTCCTTAAGATTCTGTATGGACCAGAAAAAAGTGGACGGCCAAAAAGCCGTAAGGACTCCGGCTATTTTAGCCGTCTTGTTCCCTCCTATACCACGGGCGATATAAAATATGACAACCGCCGTCAGTGAACCCGCCAGGCAATTTATGAAAATAACGGTTAAAGGGCTTTTGCCGCTGAAAAAATAAACTATGGCATTCCAGAAATCATAAGTCGCAAGCGTCCCGCTGACCGACCTGCGGGACATTATTTTGATAATCTCCGCCTTGTCCCTTATCCCCCCGAGCCACAGGTTTAAAATCCGGAACCCGTTTTCACTGTATCCGTAAGAATCCCCCATAAGCCCGCTTCCGGTTTTCAGATATAACGCGAGATACAATAATAAAGCCAGGAAAATTCTGCTTATGAAAGCCGCTAAAAACAATTCCCTGATAAAATTATCGCTGCAATCATACGGCAGGAGCATCGCCACCAGCAGTCCCGTCAATATGATAATAAACGGGAACACGATATTTACGGGCAGAATAAAACATATTAGCCCCAAGACCGCGCCGAAGAATATCAGTGTCCGATTATCAGGTATATTTTTTACCATAAGTAAAGTAATTGATCAGACCCTTCTTCTTTCTTAAATAAAATGACACCTTTTTACCCATAAAAGATCTTATCAGCGTGAAAATAACATATTTATTTAAAATAACGCAAAGGGGGTAGAGTACCACGGCCTTTCTTAAATACCCGCGGGCTGACCGCATATCGCCTGCCGCGTAATAATTAATACTTATTATAACGTACACACTACTATAAGCTCTCTTTTTCAATTTTGCTATCCTAGGCAATAATTCTTTATTTTCATAAACCGTTTCCATGGCCTTTGTCATAGAGCGGGCCATTCTTTCGGTATTTACGGATGTCTGGTTGTCATGATTCCTGATTTTAACGGTATAACGTCCCGTAAAAAAAACCTCTGCCGCTGACGCCGCGCGAACCCACATCTCCCAGTCTTCGGAGCCGGATAACTCCCTATCCTCATTAAAATAACCAGCCGTATCGAAAAGTTCTTTTTTTATAAGGCAGGAAGACGCGTTGCATCCGCCGGACGAAAATTCCGACATCATATAATATAACGCGTCGCCTTTCAAGGGTACGGCCTTCATTCTCGATAATACCCTTCCTTTCTCATCCGCTGAATAAGACCCCGAATAAACAAATCCGCTTCTTTTATTTTTCGTTATGGTTTTATAACATTCCGAAAGATGAGCGGGCATCCAGATATCGTCGGAATCCAGAAAAGCTACAAATTTCCCTTCAGCCGCGGCTATGCCTCTGTTTCGAGCGGCAGCCCGCTCTTTATTATCCTGATAAACATATCTGACTCTGTCACCATAAGCGGATATAATATCTTTTGTGTTATCCGTAGACGCGTCATCCACCACGATAATCTCAAAAGCTTTAAAAGTCTGCGCCAGGACACTATCTATAGCCTGCTTCAGATATTCGGCTCTGTTATAAGTGGGAATAATAACACTTATCATAATTTTCTGTCATTGCGAGCAACGCGAAGCAATCTCAGCATGTTTTCGCTATATTACCCAAGTAAATGATTCAAATTCGTACACTCATCCATTATTATTCTTTTAAAAACAAATCTATCTTTATTCGGATGATTATACCCGTGAATATTCAAAAGACAGGACTTATATCCCGACTTTTTGACCTTTCCTATCAAATCCTGATTATAATCTTTGGCGCTTCCGAAAGGAAAGGCGAAATGCATACATTCTCTGCCTATATTCTTTTCTATTTCATCTTTGCTTTTTGTTATTTCTCCCCCTGCTTCCGTTATAGAAAGCGAAGTAAGAGAACGATGGCTTACCGCATGCGAACCTATCTCCATGCCATTTTCAGCCATTTCCTTTGCTTCTTTCCAGGTTACGCATCTGTCTTTCTCGTCATATACAACTCCCATTTTATCACAAATCTCTTTCCAATCAGCTAAAGGCCCTTTTCCGACATAATCGGTAGTCAAAAGGAATAAAGCGGGAATATTCCTCTCTTTAAGCGCAGGAAATACGGTCTTATAGTTATCTACGTATCCGTCGTCAAAGGTAAAAACCACCTGAATATTATTTTTAATATTTCCCGATACACACCGCTCAAGAGCTTCTTTCATGGAAATAACAGGATATCTCGTTTTTATAAATTCCACATGCCGGATAAACGTTTCTGAAGAAACTATCGTATTAAACGGATTAAAACCCGTCTCTGGTAAAATCCTATGATACAAGAGTATCAACAATTTAGGAGACCGGCCAAACAACAAATTCCTATAATGAAATACCGATTTTCTTATATTTCTGTATTTTTTCTTTAATAAATCAATCACTGTTTTTTTATTTTCCTAACAAAACTTACTATAAAATTGTAAGTTTTTAACTTATTCTTTAAAGATTGAATAAAAGAATAGAGTAGTCCCCGAATATTCTTTCTTATTACTACCAATCTTAAAAGCGGAAAACTGGCATTACACCATTCTCTTTTATAAAATCTTTCGTAACCATACCAATTATAATAAGTTTCTCCTCTTTTTATCATATCCTTTATAAGTTCATATATTAAAAGATATCCGGGTTTTAAATGCTTATACTCATAATTGAATGAGGTCAAAGCCCAATTAAGGCCTTTCCCGAACCTAT
>CAZEGO010000142.1:0-4669 GCA_964511955.1 uncultured Planctomycetia bacterium
GAGAAGTGCCGGGTGTTCATCCTGGAGAGCGTAGCTAAGTGGAAAGATTTTCTGAAAGAGATAGGATTTAACGCGGAGCTTGTCGGGGGCTTCGTCCCCAACTATCAGGAAAAAGAGATGTATCTATGCGCTTTATCCGAAGGGTATCTCGCCGTGACTTTCCCGCACGAGCTCACGCATCTTATATTCAATGACTTGGCTGATGGCAGGAGAATACCTTTATGGCTGAACGAAGGGCTCGCGAATTACGAGGCCAGCGTAACGAGCATATCAAATAAATTACTCGTTAAGCGCATAAAACAGGGGAGATATATCCTTCTGGGCGATATATTGCGTATGACGCACTATCCCGAAGGCAAGGAAATGAGAGAGCTTTTCTACGCGCAATCCGAGAAAATGGCGGAGTTTTTCATTACTCAGTACGGGAGGGAAAAATTCAGGGAATTTTGCGAGCTTATATTGGAAGACAGATCCTTCAAAGACTCTCTTGAGGAGGCTTACGGAGAAGATTTTGAGGATATAGAAGACTTTAACATAAAGCTCGTAAGGTATATAGTGGAATAAAGCGTTTAGTTTTGGCGCGGCTGTAAAAGAGGCGGAAAGGCGGATACTGCATGAAATACCTTGTTTTTATTTTGGCCGGCCTTTGTTTTTTATACGGGTGTGCCGACGTGAAGACACCCACGGCCCGCTACGCCCTGACTCACCCTCTCAGTACCAAGACTATGGCGGTCGC
Organism: uncultured Planctomycetia bacterium; assembly: GCA_964511955.1. Lineage (GTDB taxonomy): Bacteria > Omnitrophota > Gorgyraeia > Gorgyraeales > Gorgyraeaceae > CAZEGO01. Next base: position 737 of record CAZEGO010000142.1, read on the forward strand.
CGGGAGCAGCAAAGGAGAAATTCTCGAGAAATGGGGAACACCTTCACGAATTATAGATATGGGCGGAGACGAGACAGGCGTCAAAAAGGAAGCATGGGTGTATGATGCCTGGTTCAGAGGAGCTCCTCTTGATTTCAGACACTTTTCGCGCAGAAAAAAGATTTATTTTAAAGGCGGTTACGTTGTCTCTTACGAGGACATAGAGGATGAACATTAAATATTTTAAAATATCGATAATAATCTGTTTGCTGCTCCTGTCCGCGCGGCCGCATGTTCTGGCTGATGACAATAGCTTCATAAAAGATTATATAAAAGAAATATCCTCCGTTATGACCGATATTGACATAACCATGAGGAATATAGGCATGGGAATATTCCCTATGGGCGAAGGCGTTAAGCGTCTCGATGGCTACATATTCCGCATCAAGGCAATGGAGAGTCCTGAAGAGCTGGAAAAAGAGCATAAAATGGTTCTATTGTCTTTTAAGAAGATGAGAATGGGGCTGCTGCTGTTTTCCGAGGAAAGAAAAGATCTTTCTGTCGGGTTGATAAAGAGCGGTACGAGGATCCTTAAAACAGCGGCTCAAAACATAGTAAAAATAGCCCGGGAAAAAGGTATCATAGAAGATAAAGAAGAAAGAGAAAAGGATAAGGGAGGGGAAAAATGAGAAAATTTTTTATTATTTTGTTTCTTTTTTCCGTTTTTAATGTATATCGCGAAAGTTCTTATGCCCAGGACAATACGCAGCGAATGCGGTCCCAGACGCAGGAAATACAACGTCAGCAAACTCGCAACCAGAATCAAAACAGACCTATCTTACCCCCCGTGGCCTCACCGTCATCTTCGGTATCTCCCACGATCTCTCCTCATATATCGGTGCCGTCGCTTCAAAATGACCCGATGAACATGCCTTCGTCTGCGGGGATTTCGCAGTTCGGAAATTCTACCGTAAGAAACATACCCAGCTCACCGGCTTCGGTGACCATGCCGGGCATGGCCGGAGCTACGGAACTGCCCCAGGTCCCTATAATAGGGAATAGCATAGGAAAGGTGACAGACAAAGGTATAGGGGAGGATGGATCTCCGTGGATAGAGGTAAAAGACGACATATTTGACGAGATACTGAAGATAAAAATAAATCCTAAGAGTACCCCCGTCATAGAGAAAACGACCGTCAGGAGTTACGCGGACATAAAAATAGGAGACACCGTAAGCGTTATTTTCAACGAAACAAACGGCGAGGCCATGGCCAATTTCGTAAGTATACTTACCGAGGAGGATATAAAAGCCATGGAAGAAGCCCTGACCCAGCAGGAGCCGGAAGAACTGAAAGAGACAGAGACTGAATAAGCGGTGAACGGAAGGCCACTATTTTTCGCCTGCCTGTTTTTTATAATATTCACACTCGCGACAGACTCGTTCGCACCCGAGATTCACACCCTGCCCGATAATCACATAGCGAAATTAGTAAAAGAAGACAAAATCAAAACCGACATGACGGGAGTGATTCGGGGACCTGTTTTAAAGCGTAAATCCTGTTTCGGGAAAATAAGATGCGATTACTCGTTCGAGATCGAAAAATTAGGGGGTAAGCGGGCGCAGGGCATGGCTCTGATAAGCATAAAGCACGAACGTGAATATAAATACGGTGACAGGCTTACGGTAAAAGGCACCATAAAAAAGCCACCCGTTTTTAAAAAGTTCGATTATCGATCTTTTCTGGAGAGAAAGAACATTTTTGCCGTAGTATATACCTCGGGGCAAAATGTAAAAGTGCTGACGCGCGATTATAAAGTCAATAAAATACTTAAGCAGGTATATAAAATCAGAAACAACGTAAAGACCTCGGTGATAGACGGCCTGTCGCTTGACGAGGGTTCGTTTTTAAGGGCCATTTTAATAGGAGACAGATCCGAGCTTCCGGAAAATATAAAAGAATCGTTCAGGAAATCCGGAACCATGCATATGATAGCTATAAGCGGACTTCATGTAGGTCTTATAGCGTTGACGATTTTATTCGTCGCCAGGTTTTTTTTGCTGAAAAGAGAAGTCGCGTGTTTGTTTACGGTTGTTTTTCTGATATTTTTTAGCTTACTGACACTTTCAAAGGCTTCGGTGGTAAGGGCCGTAATTATGGCATCGATAATTCTTGTAGGAAGAACTCTGGGCAGAAGGACAGACCCTTATAATTCTCTGGGCGCGGCGGGTTTATTCATTTTAATGCTGGATCCCGGAGGTTTATACGACGTGGGTTTTCAGCTGTCATTCGCGGCCGTATTGTCCATATTGTATCTTTCGCCGCGCCTGGCCAACATATCAAATATCGAATTTCATCCCCTCTTGAAAAAATACCTCATAAAACCCTTAGCCGTTTCGGTGTCCGCCTGGCTGGGAACAACCCCTTTTATATTTTATTATTTTAAAATGTTTGCTCCCGTGTCGATAATCTCGAACCTGATAATTATACCTTTATTATTCGTCGAAGTAATAACAGGGATTTTATTCGTGATGTTGGGACGTATGCCGTACGCCGGAAGCCTCCTGGCCGCCGTGAACGATTTTTTAATACGTGTTATTTTTAATTTAAGCGGTTTTTTTTCCGGTTTACCCGGAATATCAGGCTGATTGACATAAATCACCCGATATGGTAATATTAAGACCTATGACTTATAGGATATGTATACTGTTAATATTGGCTGTTGTCATAAGCGTAAAGCCGGCTGCTGCTTTTTGGGTGTGGACACCCGAGAGCGGCAAGTGGGAGAACCCTAAATACGCCGCAAAAGATACTCCCGAGGAACAGATAGAGTACGCTAAAGATTTTTATGAGGAAAAGAATCATAAAGCGGCTCTCAGAGAGTTCAGGAAGCTGATTAAATATTATTCCCTTTCCAAAGAGGCGCCGGTGGCTCAATATTACATCGGCCGGATAATGGAAGATTTGGATAAACACTATGAAGCCTTTAAAGCCTATCAAAAGGTTATAGATCTGTATCCCTATACCGAATTTGTGGACGAGGTGATAGAAAGGGAATATGAAATAGCCAAGATGTTTTATGAGGGCAAAAAGATAGTAATACTGGGCCCTCTTAAGATTCCGGCCAAAGATAAGGCGGTTGAGATATTTAAGGCCGTTGCCGAGAACGCCCCCTACGGCAAATACGCAGACAAGGCAACTTTTTATACGGGAATGTCCCAGAAGAGCATAGCCGATTACGAAAAAGCCATCATGTCCTTTAAGGAACTGGTGGATAAGTACCCTGATTCCGAGCTTGTGGACGAAGCCAAGTACCAGCTCGCGGAGTGCTCTAAATTATTGTCTTTGAATCCCGATTATGACCAGACTCCCACCCTTATCGCAAGAGAAGAATTCGAGGAATTCGTGGAAAAACACCCGGAAAGTGACATGGCAGAGGAAGCAAAAGAGGTTATAGACAAGCTGAAAAACAAGGAAGCCCAGAACGTCTTTAATACGGCGCAGTTTTACGAAGAGAGAAATAAACCTTCCAGCGCTATTATATATTATGAGGAGTTAATACAGGATTACGCCGATACCGAATGGGCAAAAAAAGCCCGAGAGCGCTTAAATGAACTTAAAAAATAAAGTTTTAGCATTATCCCTTATCCCTTATCTCTTATCCCTGATAACAGGCTGCGGATACACCACAAAAGCCCGATACCCGGCCGACATCAAAACTATACACGTGGATATGTTTGAGAACAGGATAGACATCACCAAGGAAGTCAGCGCCAACGACAGATATGAAGTATACAGGCCCGGACTGGAAGTCGAGCTCAGAGACGCTATAGTGGAAAGGATTTTTTTAGACGGACATCTAATGATAACCTCGAAGAACAGGGCCGACGCTGTTTTGACAGGCGAAATACTCAGGTATAGAAAAGACCCGCTGAGATACAGGGACGAGGAAATT
>CAZEGO010000143.1:0-4663 GCA_964511955.1 uncultured Planctomycetia bacterium
ACTACTCCGGCGCCTACCGTACGTCCGCCTTCTCTTATGGCGAACCTCAATTCTTTTTCCATGGCTATGGGAGTTATGAGTTCCACTTCCATCTCGACGTTATCGCCGGGCATCACCATCTCGGTGCCCTGGGGCAGAGTGGCTACGCCTGTTACATCGGTTGTTCTGAAGTAAAACTGCGGACGGTATCCGTTGAAAAACGGGGTGTGTCGTCCGCCTTCTTCCTTTGTCAATACGTATACCTTTGCTTTGAATTTTGTATGAGGCGTGATGGAGCCGGGTTTAGCGAGTACCTGTCCGCGTTCCAGGTCTTTCTTTTCTATACCTCTTAACAGTACTCCTACGTTGTCTCCGGCCTGTCCTTCATCGAGAATCTTTCTGAACATCTCGACTCCGGTTACGACTGTTTTTCTGGGTTTTTCCATTAGACCTACTATATCTACTTCTTCCCCTACCTTTATAATACCTCTTTCTATCCTGCCGGTACCGACCGTTCCTCTCCCTGTTATGCTGAATACGTCTTCTACCGCCATGAGGAAGGGTTTGTCGGTGTCTCTTTTCGGCTCGGGGATATAGGAGTCTACGTGCTTCATAAGCTCTACTATGGGACCGCAGACCTCGCAGTCGTCTTTGGCGCCGCCGCATTCAAGGGCTTTGAGAGCCGAGCCTTTTACCACCGGGATTTTGTCTCCGGGGAATTCGTACTTTGTGAGAAGATCTCTTACTTCGAGCTCTACCAGGTCCAGAAGCTCGGGATCGTCTACAGCATCACATTTATTGAGAAAGACCACCATGGCCGGTACTCCTACCTGACGGGCCAGGAGTATATGCTCTCTTGTCTGAGGCATTGGGCCGTCTACCGCGGATACCACCAGGATAGCTCCGTCCATCTGAGCGGAACCTGTAATCATGTTCTTTATGTAGTCGGCGTGACCGGGACAGTCGACGTGAGCGTAATGACGGTTCTCGGTCTCGTATTCGGCGTGATGGACGTTTATGGTTACTCCTCTTTCTTTCTCTTCGGGAGCGTTGTCGATCTCGTCGAACTTCTTCGCCGTTGCGAGTCCCCTCTTGGAGAGTACTGTTGTTATAGCCGCGGTGAGAGTTGTCTTACCGTGGTCTACGTGTCCTATGGTGCCTATGTTTACGTGAGGTTTTTTACGTTCAAATTTTTCTTTGGCCATTGTGAATCCTCCTTAAAGTTTTACGATCCTATGATCTTATTAGCTATATTTGAAGGAACTTCCGCGTAATGCGAAGGCTCCATTGTATACGAAGCTCTTCCCTGTGTCAAGCTTCTTATTGCCGTAGCATATCCGAACATCTCAGCGAGCGGCACATCACCCTTTACTATCTTAAGATTGCTGTCCTGTTCGATAAGATTTATCCTGCATCTTCTCGAGTTCAGGTCACCTATAACATCTCCCATATAATCCTCGGGGAACGTAACCTCTATTTTCATTATAGGTTCCATCAGCTTGCAGACGGCTCTCCTCAAGGCGTCGTTAAAAGCCATGGATCCGGCCATCTTAAAAGCCAGTTCGGAAGAATCCACATCATGATAAGAACCGTCTATCAGATTTACTTCGCAGTCTATCACGGGATAACCGGCTAAAAGACCTGTCTTGGAAGCCATATCCACCCCGGATTTAACGGCAGGGATGTATTCTTTCGGTATGGACCCGCCGACTATACTGTTCTTAAAATCTATACCGCTTCCCGGATCGCCCGGCTTGAGAATAATTTCGGCATGACCGTATTGACCTCTGCCGCCGGTCTGCTGGACAAATTTACCCACGGCCTTCACTTCCCTGGACGGCATCTCCTTGTAGGCTACCTGGGGCTCGCCTGTCTTAGCCGCAACTTTAAACTCACGGGAAAGCCTGTCAATAATTATGTCCAGATGAAGCTCTCCCATGCCCGAGACAAGAGTCTGTCCCGTCTCCGAATTATAGCTAACCCTGAAAGTGGGATCCTCTTCCTGCAGTTTATTCAAAGCCAGTCCCAGCTTATCCTGGTCGACTTTTGTAGCGGGTTCTATAGCCATGGAGACAACCGGTTCCGGAAAGTGCATCTTCTCAAGGACTATCGGGTTATCTTCGTCGCAAAGCGTGTCGCCTGTCTGCGCGTCTTTTAACCCGACCACGCCGACTATATCGCCGGCTCCGGCTTCATCCACTATTTCCTGTTTATTAGCATGCATACGAACGATCTTGCTCAGTCTTTCTTTCTTATCGCGGCTCAAGTCATACACGTAAGAGCTCTTCTTTACCGTTCCCGAGTATATCCTTACATACGTAAGCCTTCCCACATAAGGATCCGTAGCTATTTTAAAACAAAGCGCTGAAAAAGGTTCGCTGTCATCCGTTTTTCTGATTATTTCCTCCTCAGTGTCGGGGTTGAGTCCTTTTACCGGAGGTATTTCCAGAGGCGAAGGAAGATAGTCACAGACTGCGTCTAACAATAGCTGCACGCCTTTGTTTTTAAAAGCCGCGCCGCAAAGTATTGGAACGAACATATCCCCGGTAACGGCTTTTCTGACGGCTTTTCTGATTTCCTCTTCGCTTATCTCCTGATTATGGACGTATTTATCCATAAGTTCTTCGTCGTGTTCCGCGAGTTTCTCGACAAGATCATGCCGGAAAATCTTGGCTTCTTCCATCATGTCTTCGGGTATGGGCTCGATCTTAAAGTTCTGAAGTTCCCTGCTTTCTTCATAAATTCTCGCGTTCATGCATATGAGGTCTATAACTCCTCGAAAATTATCTTCGCTTCCTATCGGAAGCTGTATAGGGAAAGCGTCCGCGGCTAACTTTTCTTCCATATCCTTAACCGCGCCCAGAAAGTTCGCCCCGACCCTGTCCATTTTATTTATAAAAGCTATTCTCGGAACTTTGTATTTATCCGCCTGCCTCCAGACGGTTTCGGACTGAGGCTGGACTCCTCCTACGGCGCAAAACACAACTATGGCACCGTCAAGAACCTTAAGAGAACGCTCGACTTCCGCGGTAAAATCCACATGACCCGGCGTATCTATGATGTTAATCCTGCAATCGCGCCAGTTACAACTGGTAGCGGCCGAGGTAATGGTAATGCCTCTCTCCTGTTCCTGGGCCATCCAGTCCATGGTGGCGGTGCCTTCGTGAACCTCGCCTATCTTATACAGACGCCCCGCATAATAAAGAACTCTCTCGGTAGTAGTGGTCTTGCCCGCGTCTATATGGGCTATTACTCCGATATTTCTAAGTTTGTTTAAAGGTATTTCCCGTATCATGCTATATCCGTTCGCTTTCTCTTTTAAAGCTGTCGTCATCTGTTTTATTTTTCCTTGTCCCTTGCCTGCCTGCCGGCAGGCACGTCTCATATCCTTTGTCGCTTATCACTAAATCACCATCTGTAATGAGCAAAAGCCTTATTTGCTTCCGCCATCTTATGCATATCCTCGCGTTTTTTCATGGCGGATCCCTGAGATTTAAAAGCATCCAATATCTCATCCGCGAGTTTTTCTTCCATGGGTTTGCCTTTTTTTTGCCTGGCAAAATCTCTTATCCAGCGCATAGCTATGGAGCAACCCCTTTCGCTTTTAACTTCTATGGGTACCTGATAAGTGGCGCCCCCTACGCGTCTGGGTTTTATTTCTAGAAGAGGTCTGGCGTTATCTATGGCCTTTTGCAGGACTTCGAGAGCATTTTTGTCGCCCGACTTCTCGGAAACTATATCAAGTGCGTTATACAGAATTCGTTCGGCCACGGCTTTCTTGCCCTTAGACATTATAACGTTTACGAATCTTGTTATCAGTTTGCTGCTGTATTTAGGATCCCCGATAACATCTCTTTTATCAGCTCGTCTTCTTCTCATGTGTTCTTCCTTTTTGTATTTATTGGTTGAGGCTAAGGCTTAGGTTAAGGCTTTCTCAACCTTAGCCTTAGCCTGTAATCATCCGTCTATTTCGGTCTTTTCGCTCCGTACTTTGACCGGCTTCTGCGTCGATTCTGGACTCCTGCGGTATCAAGACTTCCCCGTACCGTATGATATCTCACTCCGGGAAGGTCTTTCACCCTGCCGCCCCTTACCAGGACTATCGAATGCTCCTGAAGGTTGTGGCCTTCTCCCGGAATGTAAGAAGTCACTTCTATTCCGTTGGTGAGCCTGACCCTCGCGACTTTACGCAAAGCCGAGTTCGGTTTTTTGGGGGTCTGTGTTTTTACCTGCAGGCAGACTCCTCTTTTTTGCGGACATCTGTTCAGGGCGCGCGATTTTGTCTTTCTTTTTTTCTTGCTTCTCCCTAATCTTATCAATTGGTTTATTGTCGGCATATTTTTTCCTTATTTTTTCTTTTTCGCGTCAGCGTTTTCTTTTTCCGTTTGCTCTTCCGCAGTGTCTTCTTCCTTAAGTTCCGAGGTGTCTTTAACCATCTTGATTTTTCTGTGCTCGCTGAAACCCGTCCCGGCCGGAATCAGATGGCCCATTATTACGTTCTCTTTTAGGCCCCTGAGCTCGTCTATCTTACCGCTCGCAGCCGCTTCGGTCAAAACCCTCGTGGTCTCCTGAAAACTGGCAGCCGATATGAAGCTCTCGGTGCTGAGAGACGCTTTAGTGATACCCAGGAGTATGGGGCTGGCACTGGCGGGTTTGCCTTTTTCTTTCACAACTCTTTCGTTAT
>CAZEGO010000144.1:0-4627 GCA_964511955.1 uncultured Planctomycetia bacterium
AGACTCTATCTTGGCGTTACTCTCCTTATCCAGCGATTCCCTGGATTTTTTCACCAGAAAAAAAGCGACAATCATTATTATCAACAGTCCTCAAAAATTAACAACAATAACCATATTTTCTCCTATATTGGATTAATGTATATTATACTAAATTATTTCAAAATTGGTAGTATTTTCCTAAGACACCAACCTCTCACCGCTTCACCATCCACCACCATGTCCCGCACCCGGCGTGGGACATGGTGGTGGATGGTGAAAAATCGAAAATGCCTGGGGTTATTGTATATAATCGTGCTTCTTGAGGATGGATTGAATGTCTGTTTTTTTTGTGTTCTGTTTTGCGGTGTATTTGGCCAGTATGTCTGTTTCCACGTTTACAAGATCTGCCTGTTTATTTTTGTTTAAAGTGGTGGAGTTAAGGGTATGGGGTATCAGGTAAACGGTAAAACTACCTTCGGAGACATCACCTGCGGTAAGGCTCACGCCGTTAAGCGCTACGGAGCCTTTTTTTGCCACAAAAGGAGCGTATTCTCCGGGGAGATCTATTTTTAAACTTACTCCGTCCTTATCTCTGCGTGACTCCAGTATCCTGCCGGCATAGTCAACATGGCCTGACACAAAATGCCCGCCCAGCCTGGAGTAGGCCCTGAGGCTCCTCTCCATGTTTACGCGGTTAGATGTCTTCGCATTCTTCAAAGTGGTATGTTTTACTGTCTCACTCACAATATCGAAACTTAAAATATCCCGTTTTATATCAACAACGGTCAGGCATACACCGTCTATAGATATACTGTCGCCGATTTTCGTGTCCCGACAGACTATATCGGCTTTTATGCTCATGCGCACAGCATCTCTGTTTGTCCTTATATCTTTTATAATGCCTGTTTCTTCGACTATACCCGTAAACATAACTACGCGACATCCCCTCTTATCAATAAATCCGGCCCGATGTGCGTGACTTCCATATCTTTTATCCTGAGAGATTTCTTTACCTTATCCACCCCTCTGCCTTCAACGGAAGTCAGGGCGTCTTTTCCTCCTATTATGCCCGGAGCTATAAAAAACATGATTCTGTCGACGAGTTTCTGCTCCAGGAATCCGGCCGCGGTATTACCGCCTCCTTCTACCAATAAATGCGCTATTTCCAGATCCGCCAGCTCCCTTAAAAGGCACTCGAGGTCTATTACGCTCTTTTTGCCTTTACAGCTTATGACAAGCACTCCCTTTTTATTCAACCGTTTGATTTTTTGTATAACCGGTCTCTTTTTAAGAGACGAGCTCAAAACAGCTATTATGGAAAGAGACGGGGACCTTTTAGAAAAAATCCCGGAAGATTCCGGCACCTTGAGATATGGGTCCAATATAACCTTGACGGGTGATTTCTTGCGGCGCGAAGTCAATAAAGGATTATCTTTCTGTACGGTATTGACTCCGACCAATATGGCATCCGCCTCGCTCCTTAACCGGTGAGTGCAGTCCCTGGCTTCCTCGGAGGTTATCCATTTGGAATCACCGGTATGAGCGGCTATCTTGCCGTCCAGAGACTGGGCCATTTTCAGGGTAACAAAGGGTATCTTTTTTGTTATATATTTAACGAATACCCTGTTTAGCTCACGCGCCTCCTCATCCATCATGCCCACATCGACTTTTATCCCGTTTTTCCTTAAACGCCTCACTCCTTTTCCGTTGTTTAGAGGATTCGGGTCGAGCATAGCGCAATAGACTTTTTTGACACCGCTGTTTATGACTACGTCCGCGCAGGCGGGCGTCCTCCCCACATGAGCGCAGGGTTCAAGATTCAGATAGAGTTCCGCGCCTTTGGCTTTCGAGCCCGCCTCTCTTAAGGCTACGGCCTCAGCATGCGGGGCGCCCACTCTTTTATGATAACCCGTAGCGATAATTTTCCCGTTCTTCTCCACTACGGCCCCTACCATGGGATTAGGGCTGGTCTTGCCCCTCCCAAGTTCGGCTAATTCCAAAGCCCTCATCATAAAAACTTCACGACTCTTTTCCATAAAATCTTTCTCACATTATATTCTATAAGTTTATCATTGCGATCCGCCGCGGACGGAGAGGCAATCCCGGAGTATTTTTCACTAAAAATCTATTACGCGGCTTTCTTCGAGATTGCTTCGTCGCTCCCTGCCGGCAGGCAGGCGCTCCTCACGATAACATGTATGCCCATTCACCCTTTTCCGGCGGCTTGCCTCAATTTCTCCACAAGTTCGTATGGGATTTTTACCTTTCCGGTAAGTATCTCCCTTTTTCTCGTTCCGTGACAGTCCGAGCCGCCCGTGGTTAAAAGATTATATTTCTCCGCCATCTTCCTTAATCTCTTTACGTCGGATTCTTTGTGGTCGGAATGATAGACCTCTATTCCCCGGATACCGTCTCGTACCAGGGTTTCTACTATTTCCTCGGTCGTCTTCCCTCTTGCCTTAACTGTTTTCGGATGCGCCAGAACAGCCACGCCCCCTACTGATTTTATCAACTCGACGGATTCTCCCGGGGAGAGCTTGAATTTCTTAACATAACAGGGCCCGTTGTTGCCTATATATTTAACAAACGCCCCGTTTGTGGAGGAGACCGCTCCTTTTTTTAAGAGCAAATGCGCTATATCCAGCCTGCCGATAGAACCGCCCCCGCTGAAATCAAGAAGCTCCTGTTCACTGACGTCTATACCGTGTTCGCGTAATTTTATTATTATCTTTTTAGCTCTCTCACGCCTCACATCGGCGATATGCCTTAACTTCCCTGAAAACTCTTTATCTTTCCAGTCGATAAAATAACCTAATACGTGTATCTCCTCACCCTCGGAAAGCTCCGCCGTAAGCTCCACTCCGGGTATTATTTCCATGCCCGGCTCTTCAGCCGCCGCCATAGCCGGTTCTATAGCGTCGCAGGAATCATGATCGGTTATGGAAAGAGCGGAAAGCCCTTTAGACTCAGCATACCGCACGATCTCTTCCGGCGAGAAGCTCCCGTCCGATACGTTAGTGTGTACGTGTAAATCAGCTACTTTTTGCATTCCATCCTCTTTATCTTATCCAGTATCCCGTTTACGAACTTCCCGGAATCTACGTCGCCGTATTTCTTGGCCAGTTCTATTGCCTCATTGATGGAAACCTTCGGCGGTATATCGTCCACGAAAAGCATCTCGAATATACCCAGGCGGAGAACGTTCTTGTCTATGACCGCTATCCTTTTCAGCTCCCAGTTATCCGCGTACCTTGATATGGTATCGTCAAGATCCTTAGTCTTATCGCTTACGCCTTTCGCTAAAAGCTCGGCGAATTCCCTGACCTCAACGTTATCCTGAGGTTCCCTGCCCCAGAAATCCTTCACACTTTCCTCGACAGACTCCCTGGATATCTCTACCCTGTAGAGTATTTTCAACGCGCATTCACGCGCCAAAGTCCGCTTACGCATCATTCACCTCTTAAACTTTATCCATCAAGCTTGACATCTCTATGGCCGAGACAGCCGCGTCCCTGCCTTTATTACCGTCTTTAGTGCCGGCTCTCTCTATGGCCTGCTCTATGGAGTCCGCCGTTATAACTCCGAATATAACGGGCACACCTGTCTGAAAAGACGCCATCGCCACACCCTTGGCAGTCTCGGAAGCCACGTAGTCAAAATGCGGAGTAGAGCCTCTTATTACCGTACCCAGGCATATCACGGCGTCATATTTTTTGGACTTCGCCATCTTCTGTGCCATAAGCGGTATCTCGAAAGAACCCGGCACCCACGCCACGCTGACATCGCTCTCTTTAACCCCGTGCCTCAAAAGCGTATCCACGCACCCGTCCAAAAGACGGTTCGTAATAAAATCATTGAACCTGGAAGCAATTATACCAAACTTCCGCCCCTTTGCAATCAATTCCCCCTGAATCACCTTAATCATACCTTCCTCCTTTTTTTAACCATGTCCCACACCGGGTGTGGGACATGGTTATTTAGAATTTCGAATTTTATTTAATTTGTGTCCCATCTTCTCCATTTTGGTGGTCAGATACCTGCAATTTTTGGCGTTCGGGCTTACCTCTATGGGTATTCTTTTTACCACCTCCAGGCCGTATCCTTTAAGCCCTACTATCTTTTTCGGGTTGTTTGTCATAAGCTTTATTTTCTTGAGCCCCAGGTCCGCCAGCATCTGGGCTCCTATGCCGTAATCGCGTAAATCCGCCTGAAACCCCAGCGCCTCGTTGGCCTCTACCGTATCAAGCCCTTTATCCTGTAGAGCATAAGCCCTCATTTTATGCATCAGCCCTATCCCGCGGCCTTCCTGCCTCATATAAAGGAGCACGCCCTTGCCCTTTTTAGATATCATACTCATGGCCTTGTCCAGCTGTTCCCCGCAGTCACACCTCAGAGAACCGAATATATCCCCAGTCAAACACTCCGAATGCACCCTCACCGGAACGGGCTCTTTGGATTGTCTCACGTTACCCCTGACAAGAGCCACGTGGTGATACTCATCCACGCTGGATTCATAAAGATAAAGTTTAAAATTCCCGAAACAGGTAGGTAAATCGGTTTTAACAATACGCCTGACTAATTTCTCGGACCTTCTCCTGTATTCTATAAGGTCGGCTATGGTGCATATATTAAGACGGTGTTTTTTAGC
>CAZEGO010000145.1:0-2667 GCA_964511955.1 uncultured Planctomycetia bacterium
TACAATGATCGCATCCTTCTCTTTTATAGGTTTTAATTTTATCGGAAGGTCTCATCCTGAGCTGAGTTTTGATGAAATTAATTATTTTCCGGTTAGGATCCTTATCTATTTTTTTGCATTTTGGGCATAGTAGTCTTACGAGTCGCTGCGCTATGAAAGCTATCGTACTTGAGTATATCAAATAAGGTTCTACCCCTATGTCCATCAACCTGTGTATACTTGTAGACGCGCTATTTGTATGTAAAGTGGAAAACACAAGATGTCCGGTAAGCGCCACTCTTATGGCTATATCGGCGGTTTCTCTGTCGCGCACCTCGCCGACCATTATAATATCAGGGTCATGCCTTAGAATACTCCTCAGACCGGCCGCGAAGGTCAGACCCACATGGGGATTGACCTGTATCTGGGTTATGCCTTCCATTTCGTATTCAATGGGCTCTTCTATGGTTATTATCTTTTGTTCGCCTACCTTTATTTTGCTGAGACATGCATACAAAGTGGTGGTTTTCCCGCTCCCTGTGGGTCCGGTCACGAAAATTATACCGTGCGGTCTCTCCAAAAGTCTCTCCATAATGATTCGATCGTCTTTTTCAAGGCCTAATTTATCGATATCATAAAGAACCGCAGTAGGCAGTATTCTTATTACCACGCTCTCGCCGTACGGGGTAGGTATAAAAGATATTCTCAAATCCAGATGACCTTCCTTCGTACTCACAACCGCCTGGCCATCCTGCGGAATCCTGTGCTCTACTATGTCCACATTTGCCATTATCTTTATCCTGGTGATGATAGATGAAATAAAATGTCTTACTCTCGAGGAGACATTGGCATCGTGTAAAACGCCGTCAATTCTATACCTGAATCTCACTCTGTTCCTGTAAGGTTCTATGTGTATGTCTGTGGCTCTGCTTTTATAAGCATCGAAAATAATATGGTTTACCAGATTGGTGATGGTCGCATCTTCTCCTATTTTCTCTAAATCATGCGGTTCTTCTTTTTCGGCCACTGCTGTACGGTCTTTACCGCCTTCGTCTTTAAGGAAAATCTTCTCCAGGGTGTCAGCACCGAGGCCGTAATGGCTTTTTAAATGTCCTATCACCTCTTTTTTTCCGGCTAGAATCATATTTATATCGTATCCCAGCTGAAGTCTTATTTCATCCTGCGTTTTGATATCCAGTGGGTAATACACTGCTACCGTCATGGTAGTATCGCATATCTCGAGAGGCGCAATCTGATAATACCAGGCTATTTTTATGGGTATTTTTTTAAATATACCGGGATCGGGTTTTTCTCTCTTTATGCTCTTAAAAGGAATGTTCAGCTTATCCGATAAAAGCTTAAGCGCCTCTTTCTCTTCTATGATTCCTTTTTCCGAAAGAAGATTCAGGAAAGCCGGACCCGATACATTGACTCCCCGAAGCGCCGCGTCTAAAACAGTCCTGTCCGCCAAGCCCTGGCTAACCAATATGTCGTATAAAGTAACGTCTGTTTTATTCATCGGGACATCTTCCAATCATGTAAAAACCCCTCGCGTCCTTACTGTCATACTTGCCGTCTATTATTTTCTCGCAATCCTCCAGTGTTTCCTCTGCGGTCAAATAAGCGCCTTTGATACCCGTAAACACCTCGGAAACCGTAAAGGGCTGTGTCATGTAATTTTGAAGTTTTTGGGCACGTTCATACATAAGACGGTCCTGAACGGATAATTCCTCTATTCCGATAACCGCCACTATCTTCCTTAATTCCGAAAATTTAGTGAACATACTGAGAGCTTTCTCGGCTATACCGTAATGACGTTTGCCCACGATAGACGAATCAAGGCTCGAAGACGAACTCAAAAGAGGATCCACGGCCGGATAAAGCCCTCTCTGGACCATGTCTCGGGAAAGCGCCATGACCGAATCAAGATAACTGAATATAGCCACGACAGCCGGGTCGGTCATATCATCTGCCGGCACGTATACCGCTTCAAATGCCGTAACCGAACCCGCACCCTCTATCGACCTTATCCTTTCCTGAAACTCGCTGACTTCGGAAGCAAGCGTAGGCTGATAACCTGTTTCCGAAGGCACCCTCCCCAGAAGAGTAGAGACTTCCTGTCCGCCCTGAACAAAACGGAAGACATTGTCCATAAACAAAAGTACGTCTTTATTTTTATTCTGTATGTACTCCGCCAGGGTGATACCGGTCCTTATTACATCGGCTCTTGCTCCCGGAGACTCATTCATCTGACCGAATGCCATCATTACTCTCGATAAAAGATTATGTTCGCTGAGTTCGTAAAAAAGGTCGTTACCTTCCCTTATCCTTTCTCCCACTCCGGTAAATACGCATGCTCCGCTGTGTTTGGACACTATATTATTAATGAGCTCGAGTATGACTACGGTCTTTCCGCAACCCGCGCCTCCCAGTACCCCGGTCTTACCTCCTTTTACCTGAGGAAACAAAAGATCTATAACTTTTATTCCGGTCTCGAGCACGTCCATCTTCTCGCTCGGTCCTCTGAGATTGAAACTAACTTTTACCGGGGGTTTCCTTATGAAATCTTTTTCCTTCGTAACAACCTGTTCTTTGTTATCCAGGGGTTTACCTACCGCGTCTATAATCCTGCCGAAAAGTTCGTCTCCCACCGGTATAGTAACCGGATTTCCGGTATTATAAGCCGGG
>CAZEGO010000145.1:2677-4583 GCA_964511955.1 uncultured Planctomycetia bacterium
TGAAGACTGGTGGTATCTGATAAAGAGATACAGCGCGTCACATTACCAGGGAGATGCTCCGCAACCTCGAGTATAACCTCTCTCTGATCGAAGGTCGTAGATTTTATGACGTCGAACACCTTCGGCATTATAGCGTCCTCCTCAAATTTCACGTCTACCACCGGGCCCTGCACCGCTACTACGGTACCGCTCGATATATAATCTTTTTTTTCCATCTTAACTCCCTAAGATTTCATGGAAGCCGCGCCAAGCATAGCCGAAAAAACCTCTCTCATCGCCGAATCGACGGCTTCCTGGCGGGCCTTGTTATATTTCAGTCTGAGCCGCTTGCCCTCTTCGGTGAGATACTGCAAACTTCCTTCCAACTGTATCGACCTGGCAGCGTACTCGGATAATTTACTGTCAAAAAAGGTTTCGTACAGTTTTATACTTATCCACGTACCTATCAGATATTCCAGGAGATTTTCGAAATTGGATTCCACGCATAATTCCTGCTTTTCGTGCAACAGGTATTTTTCTTTGTCCTCAAAAAGTTCTGTCGCGGGTAAAAGAGCTATGGTCTCTATTTTCTGTGAAGTAAAAGAAACGGGGTCGGCGTAAACCAGGAATAGTTTTCCTATTTTACGCTCGTAACACTGTTTCATTACATAATCCTTTATAGCCACCGCCTGTTCATATCTTTTTCTCTCATCTACTCCCGGAAATTCCGTAATTTTCTTTCCGGAACTTTTGAGTTTCGCGGCCCCTTTTTTACCTATCACTATAAGCTCGGCGTCCACTCCTTTTACAATTTCAGTTACACTGGAACAAATTCTGCCGTTCAACACCCCCATAAAGCCCTGATCCGAGGTAATGGCTATCACGCCCACGGTATCACAGACCAGTTTAAGCGCGGGATGATCCGTGTCCGTGAGATTGGCAAATTTGAAAAACGAGGAAAAATATTTATCGAACTTCTCCAGCTTCTCCTGCTTTTCGTTTTTCAGTGATTGAAAACGCGACGCCGCTATGCCTTTAAGAGCTTCTATTAGCTTGCTCATGGTTTCGTTAAATTCCATATCTTCTTTTATTTTGGTCTTTGTAGGCATAAAATCAGGACTCTATTTCCTTTTTAATCTGCTCCATCGCATCTTTTATATTGGCCGCCAGGCTACCGTCTATAACCAGCGTTCCGAACTTCAAAACTATACCGTTAAGTACTTTATTATCGGTTTTTTCTAGCACCTTCAAGTCGCGTTTTAATTTCTCATTGATAGTTTTACTTATTCTTTTCAAGGTTTCCGCGGGCAGCTTATATCGTGAAATAACCTCTACGGACTTAACGTCTTTTCCTATATATTTGGCATCCGTCGACTTAAACTCCTCGATAAAATCTTCCGCCAGATATTCGTTGAATTTCTCGCCCATCTTTTTTTGCAATACCTTGTCTAACGCTCTTGAGGAAAAATCTATAGTCTTTATATCTATGTCTTTTAATATATCTTTTCGTATCTTGTCCTTGGCGTCTATGGCCTTCTGCACTATTTCCTCACCTTTGGTCTTGGACCTGGACAGGGTATCGTTGGATTCTTTTTCCGCTCTTTCGCGCGCTTCTTTCAGTATGTCCTCCGCTTCTTTGGCCGCTTTGGCTCTTTTGGCATCACATTCTTCCTCGCATTCCTTTTTTTTCTTTTCGAGTTCCTGTTCCTGCTTTTTTACTCTTTCTCTGGCCCTGTCCAGACGTATAAGCGCGCTTGAAGTATCGGTAAAAACCATTTTCTTCATGAAAAAGATTATGATAACGAACAAGACTATCTGCACTATAATGAAATTTAATATTATCATATTTACCTCATCCTGTTATTTTTTTCCGGCGAACATAGCCAGGGTTATTGCCAGGATACCTATGGACACGGTACCCGCTATA
>CAZEGO010000146.1:0-4531 GCA_964511955.1 uncultured Planctomycetia bacterium
GTTATCCAGTGTGCTCTTACTAAGGGAAGTCTGCATTTTAAGCTTACGGTTTAATATATATCTGCCGACTTTGGTTAAATCGTAGCGCTTTTTGTCAAAGAAAAGCCTTTCAAGCAGAGCTTCGGCGCTCTCTATAGTCAAGGGATCTCCGGGCCTTAATCTCCTGTAAATATCAAGCAAAGCTTCTTCCCTGTTCTGTGAATGGTCTTTTTCCAGTGTGTTGGTGATCTCCTGAACGGTTTCTCTGAAAACCTCAAGATACCTGATGCCAGCATCCCATATTGTCTCTATAAGCTGGGCATCCAGCACTGTATTATTAGACACCAGAACTTCTCCTGTATCGGGATGCTTAACGTCTTTTACAACCGCTCTGCCGGAGTATTTAAGAAGACTGGCTTTTCTTGACGGCCTCACCCTCTCGACGCCGGTAAATAACTTCATAATATCTTCGTTTTTCTCGAAACCGAGCGCCCTTAAAAGTACGGTGGATAAAACCTTTTTTCTCCTGTCGATAAAGACATGGAGCAAATCATTGGCGTCGAATTCAAACTCCATCCATGCTCCTCTGCCCGGGATTATCCTGCCCGAATAAATTCTTTTTCCCGTAGGATGCATAGATTCCTCAAAAGAAACCCCCGGAGACCTGTGAAGCTGGCTGACAACCACTCTCTCGTCACCGTTTATTATAAAAGTGCCATTCTCGGTCATTAAAGGCAAATCGCCGAGATACACCTCCTGTTCCTTGGTATCTTTTTTGGATTTGAGCCTTACCTTGATTTTTAAAGGAGCTGCATAACTAACCGCTCTTTTCTGGCACTCAAGCCAATCGTATTTAGGCTTTCCGAGCGTATAATAGAGGTACTCAAGTCGATGATTGCCGTCGGCAGACTCTATCGGAAAAACCTCATCAAACACAGACTCAAGCCCCTGCGGTTTTCTTTTGGTCTTAGGTCGGTTCATTTGCAGGAAATCCGCGAAAGATTCCCTTTGAACGTCCAAAAGATACGGTATGCCTATGCCTTCTTTGAGCTTCGCGAAATTTTTTCTTTTTGTCATATAAATCTTCCTTAATGGGCTGTGCCCCTAGCGTAAGACTTATCAACCAAAAGCATCAACGTTTCGTCTTAAATACTTTTAATCGAATGGATATTATTTAAGTTCGACCTTTGCGCCCTGTGCTTCAAGCTTCTTCTTTATCTCCTCTGCCTCATCTTTGGCAACTCCCTCTTTCACATTCTTAGGCGCGCCTTCCACCAAATCCTTAGCTTCCTTGAGGCCAAGATTGGTGATGGCTCTTATCTCTTTTATGACCTGTATCTTTTTATCGCCCGCAGAAGCCAACACTACGGTAAAGGTCGATTTCTCCTCTTCGTCCGGGGCTGCTCCCGCTGCTCCCGCGGCGGCTACCGCTACCGGCGCCTGGGCAGTTACTCCGAATTTTTCCTCGATAGCTTTTACCAGATTGGAAAGCTCAAGAACGGACATACCCTCGATGGTACCTATCATATCTTCGATTCTCTTTTCGTCAGCCATTTTCTCCTCCTTGTTAATCGTTCGTATTATTCTGCCTGTGCACTTGTGCCCTTTTGCTCTTGTGCACTTTCGTTATCCTCTTCTTTATTTTCAGAAGCTCCCGCTTCTTTAGTCTCTTCTTTTGTTCCTTCTTTCTTTTCTCCTGCCTTCGGACCCTCTTCAGCCTCAGCCTCAGCCTTTTCTTCCGATTGTCCGACCGGCTCTTTTTCTTTCTTCTCTTTTACTGCGTTAAGCGCGTATACAATCTTAGATAAGATTTGATTGAGTGCGCCGGCAAGCCCCTGCATCGGAGCGTTCAAAACATTTGCCAACTTACCCAAGAGTACCTCTCGCGACGGCAGGGCGGCTATGGATTTGATATCTTCTTCCGTGAGGACATCCTCTCCGACGGTTCCTCCGCAAATCTTCAAAACCTCATGGTCTTTCGCGAACTTCATCAATGTCTTAGAGATAAAACTGGGGTCTTCTCTTTCGTCAAAAGCTATTCCCACTTCTCCGCTCATCATATCCAGAATCTTTTTCTGAGATGTCTCAGTCAGAGCCCTTTTGGCCATGGAAGTTTTTACCACTAGGTAACCTGCTTCTGCATCTCTTAACGCTTTTCTTAATTCATTAAGATCCTGAGAGGATAAACCTTTATAGTTCGTTACCACCAGCAATCTCGCTTTTTTCAGCGTCGCTGCAAGTTCTTCCGTCATGAGTTTTTTGCATTCGATCGAGAGCTTAGCCATCACAATGTCCCCAACTTTACAAGATCCAGTCTTAGGCCCAGACCCATAGTTCTTGAAACTGAAATATTTTTTATGAATTTACCTTTTATGCCGTGAGGCCTGGCTTTGTTAACGGCCTTTATTATGGAATCCAGGTTCTCACATATAGCATTGTCGTCAAACGATATCTTTCCAGCTCCTACGTTTATATTGCCGAGCTTGTTCAGTTTATATTCCACTCTTCCGGCCTTGGCTTCTTTTACCGCCCTGCCGAGATCATTGGTTACCGTGCCTGTCTTTGGGTTGGGCATCATACCGCGAGGCCCCAACACTCTGCCCAGCTTCCCTACATCCCGCATCATATCGGGAGAACTGATAACGACGTCAAAATCGATCCAACCCGAGCTGATCTTGGATATAAGATCCTCCGCTCCGACAAATTCCGCACCGGCTTCTTTAGCGTCGTTGGCGCTTTCCCCTTTGCACAGCACCACTACCCTGACATTCTTGCCCGTTCCGTGAGGCAATATTACGGTACCTCTGACCATTTGATCCGACTGCTTCGGATCAGCATTAAGACTGAAAGATAGCTCTATTGTCTCGTCGAATTTTGCCGCGGGACCCTGTTTAAGCAATAAAACGGCTTCCTTGAGAGAATACGTCTTGTCTTTATCCGCTGTTTCCTGAAATTTCTTTTTTCTTTTTGTCAACTTCGTCATAATCGCCTACCGTTTTTCCTTCTTTAAAGTTCAAATTCTCGATTTTACAAAAAAGACTTTCCAGCAATCTATGTAATTTATTCACCCACGACCTCTATGCCCATACTTCTCGCCGTCCCCTCTACTATCCTCATTGCGCCTTTAACATCAGCCGCGTTCAGGTCCTGCATCTTTGTCTGCGCTATTTCCTTTACCTGAGATTTTGTCACCTTTCCTATTTTTTCCTTGTTTGGCTGTCCCGACGCCTTGGCTATACCACAGGCCCTTTTCAAAAGAACCGAGCAGGGGGGGCTTTTTATTATAAAAGAAAACGACCTGTCCTCATATACGCTTATAACCACCGGAAGTATAAGACCCTGCTTGTCCCGTGTCTTGTCATTAAACTGCTTGCAAAACTCCATTATGTTCACACCGTGTTGTCCGAGCGCAGGTCCCACCGGCGGTGCCGGGTTGGCCTGTCCGCCTGTAACATGCAATTTTATTATAGATTTAACGGTCTTCTTAGCCATATTATAACCTCTCTACCTGCCAGTATTCCAATTCGACTGGAGTGGCCCTGCCAAAAATAGAAACCATCACCTTTATCTTTCCCTTGTCCGGATTTATATCTTCAACGGTACCGTTAAAATTAACGAACGGCCCTTCGATCACCTTTACGTTATCGCCTTTCTCAAAAACTACTTTCGGTGTCGGTTTTTCTTTTCTCTCCTCTGTCTGCTTTATTATCTGGTTCACTTCGCTGTCCAGCAAAGGAGTGGGTTTTGACCGAGCCCCGATAAACCCTGTGACTCCGGGCAAATTCCTTATGGCGTACCAGACATTGTCATCTAGCTCCATTTCTACAAGAACATATCCGGGAAAAAACTTCCTGAAGGATATTTTTTTCTTTCCGTCTTTAACTTCCGAGACTTGCTCCGTGGGAATAAGCACCTGGAAGACCTTGTCCGCCAGCTGGCCTTCCTGCATCTTATTCTCTATGCTTAGTTTAACTTTTTCTTCCTGTCCGGTTAATGTATGAATTACGTACCACTTATGTCCCATAAGACCCGTCACCCTAAAAGAAGCCCAACCAATCTGGACAGTATCAAGTCAACTACCCCGATAAAAACTGCCAGAAGAGCCGTGGAGATTATCACAATCGTCGTCGATCCGATCAGTTCGTCCTTATCGGACCACGAGACCTTCTTCATTTCCACTTTAACTTCAGATATAAATTTCGTTATTTTTGAGAAGAGTTTCATAATTGCTCCGAAAACCTGATGTTTCCTTTTTAATATTTTCCTTTCTTCCGTATTAGGTTGATTTCGCCGTCAAGGGGAAACTATCATCCCTTTTCGTGTTCTGCGTGTTCTTTCCCGGCTGCCTGTAAGTGGCAGGCCAGGAGGGATTCGAACCCCCAACACGCGGTTTTGGAGACCGCTGCTCTGCCGATTAGAGCTACTGGCCTAGATAGGAGGCGCAACATAACACTCAAGGTATGATGTCACTCAAGTTACTGATCCATAAGATCAATAATTTCTGCTTCCACACACCAATCCCGCCCTTTTGGCATGAAAATATATTCTCCGT
>CAZEGO010000147.1:0-4412 GCA_964511955.1 uncultured Planctomycetia bacterium
TTTTACAGAGGAAGGGTGCTGCAGTGCAGGGATATAGACCCGGGAAAAGAAGAGGCTATAAAGCTGGCAGTGCAAGCGAAGGGGGTGTGAGATGTGGAAAAATATTTCTGATTTTATGAAAATAGCCGGAGAGAAAGGGTTGGTTAAAGCTTTCATAAAGTCCGTTGACTACCTGGCCTTTTCCGTAAAAAAGACCTTGATAAACAAAAAATGGTCCGGTGTTATTCTTAAGTCCGACGGTTACGAGATCAGAGGATGGAACACCGGACCCCGTCTTTACACAGCCGACGGTAAAGAAATTACAAAAGGAGTAGGGCTGAACGCTTCTATTTATTTAAACGGCAGATGGCATGACTCTTCCAAGGGGCAATGGGAAGCCGTTAAGGTTGATTCCGAAAATATTTCACTGAAAAATACCTGGAAAAATCTGCCTCTGTCTTTTATTTGGGACCTGAAGCCAGGGAACAACGGCAGGTTTAAATGTTCCGTTAAAGTTATCGCTTCCGGGGCTCTGGAGCCCGTAGAGCAGAAATTCGGCATTATGTTATCCGATCTTTATGACACATGGCGCGATGATTCAAATAAGAAAACTCCTTACCCTTCTTTCAGCGAGTGGACGGACGTGAAGGGAGTGAAAAAGGACAGCCTTTTCCTGGCGTCCGAATCACATACCGGAGATTTGCCTGAATTGACTGTTTCAAAAACAAGAGATGCCGGCAAGGTTTATGCCCAGGTGCAGAACTCAAGTTTTAAAATAAAATCGAGATTGTTGAATTTCGTGAAATCAACGAGGGATATGCCTATCAGGTATAATAAAGGCGAAAATAATTTTTTCGAGGCGGAGATATCACTTAAATGAAAATAGTACTGACAAATTTACCGTGGAAACAAGGTGACAGGTGGGGCGTGCGGGCCGGTTCAAGGTGGCCCCACATAAAGACAAGCCAGGAAGGAGACTATCTTCCTTTTCCGTTCTTTCTGGCTTATGCGGGATCCCTGCTTAAGAAAGAAGGGTTTGATGTCTGTCTTATTGACGCAATAGCGGAGGAACAGGCTTACGAGAGTTTCATCTCCAGGGTCAGAGACCTGAAGCCCGATTTTCTTGTCGCCGAGACATCGACGGCATCCCTGCACAACGACATGGTTATTTTAAGGAGATTGAAAAAATATACTAATATTATAGTTTGCGGCCCGGACGTGAACATAGCAAAGAGAGAATTCCTTGAAGCAAACAAATATATCGATTTTGTGATGATAGGCGAGTATGAAATGACGCTTTTGGATTTATTGAGGCATATAGAAAAAAAATCCAACGTGGGAGAGGTCAAGGGACTGATTTTCAGAGACAACGGCAGTATAGTTAAGAACCCCGATAGACCTTTGCTGGAAAGTCTTGACGCGTTGCCATGGCCTATGAGGGACTCGTTGCCCATGGAAAGATACTATGACGTGCCGGGCGGGCTTCCCATGCCCAGCGTACAGATGCTGGCTTCGAGAGGATGCCCTTTTCAGTGCATATTTTGCGCGTGGCCGCAGATAATGTTCAGGAAGGGCAGTTATAGACACAGAAATACCGGTGACGTCGTGGATGAGATGGAGCATCTGGTCAATTATTACGGCTTTAAGTCCATATACTTTGATGATGACACCTGGAACGTGGGTAAGGAAAGGATCCTGGGGTTATGCGCCGAGATTACGAAGCGAAAAGATGAGCGCAGGTTGAATGTTCCGTGGGCAATGATGGCCAGAGCCGATCTGATGGACGAGGAGCAGCTTCTGGCTCTCAAAAAAGCGGGACTTCATGCCGTCAAATACGGCATAGAATCTTCGAGCCAGGCGATTCTGGACAGGGCTAATAAAGCAATGAACCTCAAAAAGGCCGAACGCATGGTGAAAATGACCATGGCGATGAATGTAAAGACTCATCTGACCTTTACTTTTGGTTTGCCGGGAGAGACCAAAGAGAGCGCAGAAAGTACCATAGATTATGCTCTGAAGTTAAATCCCGCCTCGGCACAGTTTTCGATAACGACCCCTTATCCGGGGACAGATTATTTTAAGGAATTAGACGGAAAGGGCAGGCTCTTGACGCGGGAATGGTCCGAGTACGACGGTAATTATAAAAGCGTATTTTGTAACGAGAATTTAACGGCAGAGGAGCTTGTCGAAGCCAAGGAGAGGGCCTGCGCGGCGTGGGGGAGCCATTGCAGGTACAGGGAGCCAAGCAACGATTTTCCAGTCAGGAAGCTGGCTCATAAATTTTTTAATTATTTTCGTACCAAAGGATTTGCTTTTTCGCTTCATAAGACCTTGGATTATCTGTCCTTCGTGGTTAAACGCAGTGACTGGTATCAGAGGTTCAGTATGCGCGAAATCAAAAAAGGCAGATTGAAAATACTTTACGGGCTTGGAAAGGTGAAGATCCGTTTTAATAACACGGAGCTTACGAAAGGAGTGGGGATGAATTCGTCCGTGTCCGTGTATGAAAACTGGTTCGATTCCTCTCAGGCCGATTGGAAGCTCATCGAAAAAACATTCGATTCCGTCAAACTTTCAAACGAATGGAAATATTTACCACTGAAGCAGGTATGGTATATAAAGATCCCGGACGAGCATACTATTGAGTGGTGCCTTACCAATATCTATAAAGATGATATAGAATTTGCCGGGGAAAAAGCAGGTATAATGCTTTCGGAAAAATACAGCAATTGGAAAGCGGGAAAAAAGAAAAAAGGAGAATTTAAGATAAGCAGAGGATGGCAGACCCTCGACATAAATGAAGCGGCCGGAGAAAACGTCGGTGTTTACAATCCGCGCAACAAAATTCCCGAGCTGAGTTTCGGTTTTAGCCGGGGCCGCACGAAGGGAGTGCCGCAGATTCAGAGTTCATCCAGGGAATTGAACGCTAAGTTTATACATATAAATTTTCATTCAGGCGGGACAAGGAAAGCCGGTACCCGGGAATTCCTGAGAGGCACGATCGAAATATCAAAAGAGGCCAAATGATTAAAAAAAGATCTTTACCGCGGTTGTTCGTTTCCTACACAAGAGATAAGGGCCTTGGGTTTGCGATGAGAAAAACATTTAAATATCTGAATCCGAGGAACCTTAAACAGGAATACCTGGAGATAGCGGGAATCATGGACGGGCAATACGCTTATACAGGCCCGAGCTTCGTACAGCTTGACATAACCAATAACTGCAACAATGACTGTATAGGATGCTGGTGTAATTCGCCTCTTTTGGGGGACAGGAGGATCACGCCGGATGTAAAATCTCAGGCCTTGCCGGTAGATCTGGTAAAAAAATTATTGGATGAGCTTCGCGATCTCGGAGCCAAAGAAATCTATTACGCCGGCGGAGGAGAGCCCTTTGTCCATCCCGATATAATTGAAATATTACGGTACACTAAAAAGAAAAAATTCACCTGTTACGTTAATACGAATTTTACCCTTATAGACAGGGATACGGCGAAAGAATTGGTCGAAATGGGCGTGGACCATCTGACGGTAAGTATTTGGGCGGGGACACCCGGAACATATTCCAAAACGCACCCTAACAAAAACGAAGATACTTTTCGTAATATAAAAGATACTCTTAAATACCTGAATGCCGTTAAAGGTAATGACAGAAAACCTTATATAAAAGTTTATCATGTCGTTTCGAATCTTAACTATAAAGAGATCCGCGAAATGATAGATTTCGCCATAGAGACCGGTTCCGAATCCATGGAGTTCACCGTTATAGACACCATGCCCTACGGGACCGATAAACTGGCTCTCAGCAGGGAAGAGGCGAAAGAGCTTTCCGGCGCATGTGATTCCATAAAATCCGGTATGCACGGGGTGAATTTCGAGAATAAAGTCGATATTCTTAATTTCGATCATTTTTGCAGACGCGTAGACAGTTCTTATGCCGAAGAGGCGGAATACGACAAAGGCTTCGTGGACGAGCTTCCGTGTTACGTTGGGTGGACATTCGCCCGTATACTCGCGGACGGAAACGTTAACTCATGCCTGAAAAGCCACAGGTTTCCGGTCGGGAACGTTTATAAGGAAAAATTTTCGAATATATGGAATTCGCCGCGGCAGAGGGAATTCAGAAAAAACGCTCTTAAACCCAAAGAGGGGAACCCTTTTTTCACACTTATAGGAAATAATCCGGAACTTAAACTGGGGTGCTACAAGAGTTGTGATGATATAGGACGGAATCTGTATATGCAGAGTAAAATAAAAGGACTTGATAAGGCCAACAGCTTTTTATTGAATAACATAGCGAGATATTTTAATCTGAGGAGGTACTATAATGATATCGGACGCGGTCAGAAAAAATACTCCTAAGCCCGGTTTTTTGTGTTTTGGAATAGTGGACAGCTGTATGCTCCGCTGTAAAATGTGCCAGAAATGGAAGGA
>CAZEGO010000148.1:0-4407 GCA_964511955.1 uncultured Planctomycetia bacterium
ACGCACGACTTGACGGCCAATTTTCGTTCGCCGCGTACCGCGTGATATTGTGCCTGATCAAAATACATATCCGCCTTCTGCCGGGAAGATATTTTGACTTTGCTCAGGGCAAGGTTCTTTTTTAAAAAATTAAAACACTTATAGACTTTAGGATCACCCGGTTTTCCGTAAAAAAACTTATCTCCTATCAGATATTCATCGTTTATACCCAACATGGTCACCACCATGGCAGGCTCATATTTTTTTAAACAAGCATCCAGGTTCCTCGCGATTGTTTCAATCCCGGAGCCGGGCATTCCTTTGTTTATGACACTGAACTTTATGTTATTACTTCTGGAGTTAAGTTCTTTCTCGAGCTGAACAGGATAAGCGTATTCTCCGCCCAAAGCCGTCGTGGATTCGCCGAGGCACATTATTCTGTATGTCTCTTTTTCCGACAAAGCGATTTTATTTTGTCTTTCCCGCAGAAACAAAAATACTCCTCCGCTCAGCCTTAATAAGCACTCTAATATAATAACGGACAAAAAAAGCCCCAAAAGAAGAAGGGCTAATTTTTGTTTTATTGTTGTTTCCTTCATGCTATCTTTCGAATTTGGTCAGCCTTTCCCACCATTCGTTCAGGTTAACGGTCTTTGCAAGCCGCCAGAGTTTTCTGGCTTCGTTAGTTTTTAAAAAAGACGGGGCTTTTTTCATAAATTTTACGGCTTCCTTCGATCCGTGTTCATAATATTCCTTGGCCTGTATAAGGCATTCCAGAATGTCGGCGTCCCTGGCCACTATGCTTTCTTTTGATGTCTGTTTCCTAAATTCTTTGTGAGAACCACTCAATTCTTTTTTGACGCCGATCGGGAGCTTGCCGATTTGCTCGTAGAAAGCCTTGTCTTCCGCCTTATGTAAATCTATGTATCTCTGAGCCATTTTATGCAGGTCGTTTATTCTTGCCTCGTGTATATCGTTAAATAAAGTCATAATCAAAACTTTATATGGATCCGCTTTCTCCGCCTTTGCCAGGATATACCCTATAACAGCGCATCGAAAACTATGGTCGGCTACACTTTCTGGATCGGATATCCCCAGGACCCACCATCCTGAACGTTTGACTCTTTTAAGCATCCCTGCTTCGGCTATAAAATCCAGAACTTTGGTATCTTTAGACATTTTTAATCTCCGGCCTTTGCTTGGCTATTTCATGGCAGAAAATAGCGCACGCCATAGCAACATTTAAAGATAGAGAAGCGCCTTCCATAGGTAAAGTCAATCTGAGGTCAAGGTGTTTTTCTATACCATGCCTTATCCCCGTTCCTTCGGAACCCATGACCAGACACAACGGAAAAGGTAATTTTATTCCGTTAAGTTTATCGCCGTCTCTCACTACCGTCCCGGCTGTCCAATAACCTTCTTTTTTGGCGTCCATGAGCGCCCTGGGAATATTAGTTACCACGGAAACGGGTACATAGCTTTCCCCTCCGGAAGCCACGTGCATAACAGCATCCGTAACCTCGCAAGATCTATGCCTGGGCAGAACCACGGAAAACCCCCCCATGCACGCGGCTATTCTTATGATAGAACCCAGATTGTGAGGATCGTTTATGTTATCCAAAAAAATAAAAGACAGCCCGGCGTCCCTGCGATACAATAACTCCTCGAAATCGGTGTAGATAAAATCCTCAACCTCTGCGAGAATGCCCTGCAGCCTGTCCGCCTTTTTAATTTTAAGAAGCTCTTTTTCCGTACAGACCTTTAGGGGTATTGATGTTTCCTTGATAAGTTCCGATATATGAGGAACATTAAAATTATTCTGAATAAAAATCTTTTTTATACTCCTTGGCTTTGCTTTAAGCCTCTCATATATGGAATTTTTGCCGTATAGATACATAATCAACAAAGGATTTTTTCGGACTGCCAATTTATCTTATATTGTAGATAAAATAATCTGAACAAAAAAGTCATCGTCCAGGAAAACTTAAAGGGAACAGGTAGTTTGGCCTTTAAATGCTCGGTCATTATTTTTCCCACATACATGGCTATACCTATGCTTAAAATCAGGGAGACGGCCCAGGAAATCCTGGATCCGGCGTTAAAATTCATAAAACCATAGATTATCTGCGTCGTTACGATCATTAGCAACAATACCGGCACTAAGAAATCAAGCTTCTTTTCGCTTTTCATAGAATTGATGGTTTTTAACCGTCTTAAATACCATATAGGTTCGTAAAGAGACAGTGTAATCAAGTACAGAAACACGACAAGAAAAATATTCATTTTGGGCAGCGGCATTAGGTTGTTTCTCTCACTCATGAAAACCACCAGATTTTCTTATTTACGGCGTAACTGATCATTATCTGTGCCAGGATCACTAAGCCCGGGAACACTCCTAATATTCCTATCAGTTTCGCTTTTCTATATGGAGTGCTTTTATTCTTAGCCGCTTTTACGGCAACGTAAAATAAATAAACACTTATGGCAAGAAACATACACGAGGCCAGCGGAAGCATAAAAAGCTTTAAAAGATTTCCCGAATAATCCATGTTGAAAATATTCAGCAATGAAGACAGCCAGTTCCTGCTCTTCGAGGCCTCATACAGAGCCAAAACGAGGTACCTGGACAAAAAACTTACAACAGGGTTAAATACCGTCGCGATCAGCACCCAAAACACTTTTGGCAGGCCCCATAAAGTAAAACTTATCTTATCCTTTGAGTCCAGATAATTGAAATTTTTAACGTATTTGCCGGCCACATAGGCTGCCAGGCAAACTATGGCCAGATCTATAAAATAATAAAAAAATCTGTTTACGTCAAACGATAACAGGAAATTTATCTCAAAAACATACCTTACAAATATGCCTGCTACAACATATAACCATAACCTGAAATGCCTGAACCAGTAGGCAAACAACCCTACAATCAGCGCCATAACGGCAAAATAATAAACAAAGCTTATGACCAAAAATAGCCATTCCTGAAACACGCTTACTAAAATACCGTGCCTGTCACACAGAGCGTAAAAATTGGAAACAGCCCAATCCGCCAGGTTTAAATACAAGAATCTTATATAAAGACAAAATAAAAGAGTATAAACTAATTGTTTTTTATTTTCCATTGAATAGCCTTATTAATAAATTATATCATATGTTTGTGCTATTATATACTCAGAATTATATATTTCACACTGATATATTGAAATCAGCCTTGTATTATATTATACTCGAGTAAAATAGCATGAAAACTACCCGCTTGTTTAAAATAATCTGTCTGGCCGCTGTCGCCCTTATAACAACGGTTATTCTTCTGGAAACAACTATGTTCCTGGCCGGAAAAGCGCTGCTGTGGCCCAGGAGAACATATCCTAAGGGTAGAAAAAATATAACTATTATCTGCGCCGGAGACTCCCATACATTCGGCGTAGGCACTTCCTTTCTGTACGGCTACCCCAAGCAGCTGGAATTTCTTTTAAACAGGAACAACGAAACGAAATTTTCCGTTATAAACCAGGGACAGCCGGGCGCTTCCTCCAAAACCCAATATAAAGCACTAAAAAACTTTTTAACGCGCGATAAGGCCGATTTAGTAATGCTTCTTACGGGAAGAAACTGGCACAGAGACGTCCAATCACGGGGAAGTTTTTATTTTACGGAAGATTTAAAGCATACCGTTAAGGGGTTGCGTGTTTTCCGGTTTTTCAAAATGCTTATAACCGGGAAGAAAAAACGGGAAATTCCTGTATTAAACAACGAATATATGAAACTGGCATATCGCAATTATACAATACACTTTCTTGAAAAAATACTATCTCTGTGCCGTAAAAAAGGAAGCAAACTTATTCTTTTGTCATATTACAACCAGAATATAGACATAATAGAAGACTTCGCGAAAAAAAATAATATTCCCTATCTGAATCTCAAAAAAAATTTTGACAAACTGTTCGAGTACAATGACAGGGTTTACTATATCTCCCCCGACATGTCGCACATGAACTATAAAGGTTATAAATTCTACGCAGAGACCTTATACAAAAAACTTTTCCCAAACCGGTATCATTTTGATTTCGGCTTAAAACCTTTTCTGAAAAGAAAACCGGAAAAGGAATTTTACGGGAACAAATCCGCGTTAAAAGAAGCCTTCAGGCTATCAAAAGGAAGAATAAAACTTTCCCCGAAAAACCCCTACGAATTAGTCCATCTGGGGCATATATACATGGAGCTGGAAAAATACGGAGCCGCGAAAAAATACTATATAATGGCCCTGAAAATCTCGGACTATGAAAATAACAACACGATCACAAGCCCTATAATAAATTGGTATCTTAGAATGGGTCAAAAAGAAAAGGCCATACACGTATGCAAAAAGATACTAATCGAAAACCCAGATAATTTAATAGCTAGAAGTTATTTGGAGAGAATGTTGTC
>CAZEGO010000149.1:0-2061 GCA_964511955.1 uncultured Planctomycetia bacterium
GTCGGGCCCACCGAACTAAGCCACCTGGAGGAAGCTGATAAATCGTTCGGAAAAGCTCTCAACTTCGGAATATTCACCAGCATAAGCCTGGTTCTTCTGGGGATTTTGAAGTTCTTCTACGGAATTTTTCATAATTACGGAGTGGCAATTTTACTTTTGACTTGCTGCGTGAGCCTGCTTTTATTTCCTTTGAGTTTTAAGAGCTTAAAATCAATGAAAAAGCTTCAGGATTTACAGCCGCACATGACTAAATTAAGAGAAAGCCACAAGGACAATCCTCAAAAATTAAACAAGGAAATGATGGAACTTTATAGACGGCATAAAGTCAACCCCATGGGAGGATGCCTTCCCATGTTTTTACAGATGCCCGTTTTTATAGCCTTGTATCAGACGCTTATGAGGTCGGTTGAATTAAAGGGCGCTGATTTTTTATGGATAAAAGATTTGTCCATGCCGGACGCGGCATTTCCACTGCCTTTTTCGATTCCTTTTCTCGGAGACAGCATAAATCTATTGCCAATTCTCATGATAGGTGCTATGATAATACAACAGAAGATATCGGGTTCGGGCAAGGCTGCAGCAGCAACTGACCAGCAGAAAATGATGAGCACTGTGATGCCGGTGGTTTTTGGTTTTATATTTTACTCTCTTCCATCCGGCCTTGTCCTGTATTGGTTGACTAATACGGTGTTAACCAGCACACTACAGTTCGTTGCATTGAAAAGAACATGAGCACTCATAGAGAACCCGATCCGGGTCAGAAAAAGTCAATAGAAATAGAAGCAAAGACAGCTACTGAGGCAATAAAAAAAGCTTTGGCAGTACTGGGAGTGGAACGCTCAGAAGTAGATGTCAGAGTATTAAGAGAAGAGCATAGAGGGCTGTTTAGCATGGACGGTTCTAAATTAGCTAAGGTCTTAGTAAAAAAGAAGATAAGAAAAAAATGATACGGTTTTGATACGGTATTTATAACCGTATCAAATGATAACGATAGCTTAAATATATGAGCAAAATTATAGCTATATGTAACCAGAAGGGCGGAGTCGGGAAAACAACAACAACGGTAAACCTCGGATATTATTTAGCTGACTCAGGAAAGAACGTTTTAATAATAGATTTAGACCCTCAGTCTAATGCTACAAGCGGACTCGGTCTGGACAAATCCAAAATAAAGCAAAGCGTTTACGATGTCCTTATAGATGACGTAAACGCTTTGGATACTGTCACCTCACTTTTTGATAAAAATGGATTCAGCCTGCTCCCGTCAAGCATCAACCTCACCGGAGCTGAAATCGAATTAATAAGTTTAATGAATAGAGAATACAGGCTAAAAAACGCCATAAGGGATCTCAGAGATAAGTTTGATTTTATTTTAATTGATTCACCTCCGTCACTTGGATTGTTAACCATCAATGCTTTGACAGCTGCTGATTCAGCGCTTATTCCGATTCAATGTGAATATTATGCGTTAGAAGGGTTAAGCCAGCTGATAAACACTATTAATTTAGTTAAAGATAATTTAAACAAGAATCTCACAATTGAAGGTGTTTTGTTGACCATGGCTGATTTTAGAACTAAACTTACATCTGAGGTCATCAATGAAGCCAGGGAATACTTTAAAGAAAAAGTGTTTAAAACAGTGATTCCCAGAAGCATTAAACTAAGCGAAGCGCCGGGTTTTGGGAAACCGATAGAATTGTATGACAAGTCTTCAATCGGAGCCAAAACCTACTCAGTTCTTACTAAAGAGATATTGGGCGAAGAGCCAGAGGAGGGTATAAAAGAATGGAAAAACGAGTTCTCGGCAGAGGCCTAGGAGCGTTAATACCAGAAACGTCCAGAGAGAAGGAACAAGAGACAAGGAACAAGGAAGCCCCTATAAAAAACATCCCTATTATTAAAATAAAAGCTAACAAATATCAGCCTCGTACGGATTTTGATAAAAAGGCATTAGATGATTTAGCCGCTTCAATAAAAGAAAGAGGATTGATACAGCCTGTTATTGTAAGGCCTTTAGATGACGGTTATGAGCTTATAGCCGGGGAAAGACGATTCAGGGCT
>CAZEGO010000149.1:2071-4342 GCA_964511955.1 uncultured Planctomycetia bacterium
CCCAAATGGTAGGCCTTAAGGAGCTGCCGGCTATTATAAAAAATGCGTCCGACGTTGATTCGTTGGAGATATCTATTATTGAAAACGTGCAGAGAGAAAACCTGAATTCAATCGAACAAGCAAAGGCTTATAATAAATTAATCGAGGATTTTAAAATGACTCAGGAAAGCGTTGCATCCGCTGTTGGAAAAGACAGAGCAACGATAGCTAATATTCTAAGACTATTAAAGTTACCATTAAAAATCCAAGAGTATGTTTCACGTGGAACTATTTCAATGGGTCACGCACGAGCAATGTTGAGCGTAGAAAACGAGAGCGAACAATTAAGGCTTTGCACAAAGGTAATAAAAAATGACCTATCTGTAAGAGAAACAGAGAGATACGCAAAAAAAGACCTTCATGGTAAGAAAAATAAGAAAATTGCGATAAAAGACCCTAACATTGAATCAATAGAGGAAACTCTAAGAGATAAGCTGGGAACAAAGGTAAAAATTACCAAGAATAAAAAAGGTGGGAAAATAGAGGTTGAGTTTTATTCGGATGAGGAACTGGAAAAGTTCATAAGCTATTTGAAATCAGGCAGATAGAAAAAAGGAGTTATTGTGAATACAAAGACCCTAATTTTGATCAAGCCGGACGGGCTGAAAAAATCCTTAACAGGCAATATCTTAACTCGCCTGTCCGAGACAAAGCTTGAAATCGTCGCGGCTAAGATAGTGAAAGTCAGGCGAGAGCTCGCAGAGGAGCATTATAAAAATTTAAAGGAGAAACCTTTTTTTGAAGAACTTATAAGATATATACAAGGCGAGCTCCACGACAGAAAAAAGGTTATGGCTATGGTCTATTGGGGGGGGAACGCGATACAAAAAGTCAGAGAGTTAGCCGGGGCCACAAATCCGGAAGACGCTGATTCGACCAGTATACGCGGAGCGTTCGGCAGGATAACGACAAAAGGGCTTTACGAAAATGTCCTGCATGCCTCAGCGGATGAAAAGGACGCAGAAAGAGAAATTAAACTATGGTTTGAACCGGATGAGGTAATTGTAGATTTATACCCGACTAAAGTGCAAAAATATAACAACGTGGAAAAAAGAATATGGAAATAAGCTTATGATTAAAAGCATGACCGGCTTCGGGAAAGCACAGCTGAAGAGTAAGTATGGGACATTTGCGGTTGAGATACGCACCGTCAACCACAGATATTTCGATATCTCGTTAAGAGCCCCCAATAGTTTTAACATGGTAGAAGATAAAATAAAAAATTACGTTCATAAAAGTGTAAAACGCGGTAAAGTGAACGTGTCTTTATCGCATAAAAAGGCAGGCAACGGGAACGAAGATATAAAGATCGACCACAAAACCGCCGGCAAATATTACCATATGCTCGACAAATTAAACAAAAAATTTAAGCTGAATGATTCGGTGTCCATTGACAACATATTGCAATTCCCCGACGTGATTGTACACGAACAACCCGAGCATGATGCCGAGGCTATGTGGCCTTTTTTAGAGAAATCTCTGAAAAGAGCGCTTGCAGGATGCGACAATATGCGAAAAAAAGAAGGCAGAAACCTAAATAAAGACTTAGACTCAAGAATAGACCGAATTCGTAAATCTCTCGATGCCGTCTCAAAAATAGTACCCCAATCGCTGCTTCAGCATAAAAAAAACCTGGACAGGAGGCTGAAGGAACTACTAAATAACCGTTTTCCGAAAATCGACAGGAACAGGTTGGAAACAGAACTCGCTTTTATGGCTAAACAAAGTGATGTATCCGAAGAGCTTACCAGGGCGGGGAGCCATCTGGGCGCACTAAAAGAGACTATTGGCTCCACGAAAGAAGCCGGGAGGAGGATAGATTTTTTATTACAGGAACTTCAGAGAGAGATCAACACTCTTGGTTCAAAGGCCGGAAACATAAAGATATCAAGATGCGTGGTTGATATAAAAAGCGAAATAGAAAAGATGCGCGAACAGGCCCAGAACGTGGAATAACGTGGTTGCCGGCCGGAACAGGCCGGATAGCTGTAATATCCGGGATTTT
The DNA here is from genome assembly GCA_964511955.1 of uncultured Planctomycetia bacterium. Lineage (GTDB taxonomy): Bacteria > Omnitrophota > Gorgyraeia > Gorgyraeales > Gorgyraeaceae > CAZEGO01. The sequence continues at coordinate 4,116 of CAZEGO010000149.1, forward strand.
ATATGAAAAGAAGAGGAAAACTATTTGTAATCTCAGCGCCCTCGGGCTCGGGGAAAACCACCTTGTGCAATAAGCTTGTCGATTCCCTGAACGGGCTGAGTAGGTCCATTTCAATGACCACGCGAGCTCCGCGTTCCGGTGAGAAGGATGGGATTGATTATATTTTTATAGAAAAAAAAGAGTTCTTTAAGCGTAAAAGGAAAAACGAGTTCCTGGAATCGGCCAGA
>CAZEGO010000150.1:0-4277 GCA_964511955.1 uncultured Planctomycetia bacterium
GTGCTTATATAAAGTTAATTGAAACTGAATTACGCGCAAAGAAAGGAGAGGGACATGGGGCAGAGTTTTTTCGCGGAGGCGGCAGTCAATGTTCCCGCGGATAATCGGGAGAAAAACTTACCCGGCAGGCGAGGAACAGTTTTTGGTTCAGAAATAAATTTTTCGAGTCTTCCCGTAACGAGCGCTGTTTTTGACGGAATAAAACCCGCGGCTATTTCTGTCGACGTAACCAATTTGTGTAATCTCAGATGTAAACACTGTTTCTGGCATTCGTATAAAGGAAATTTGCCCGTCGGTACCGATAAAAGACTCCTTGATTCGGTAGAAAACGCCCTGAAGAGATTTCCGAGCATAACTAATATAACATGGTACGGCGGGGAGCCTCTTATATGCGGAGAAACCAGATCGCTGGTCGAGCAGGGACTGAAGTTCAGAAAAAATAATCTGATAATGACAAACGGTACTTTTCCTCTGCCCTTATGGAAGGATAACGCGCACTTCGGAGTGTCGATAGACGGGAACAGAAGGATTTACGCCTATCTCAGACGGGCGGACGCGTATCCGAAAATCAGGAAAAATATATTAACGGCCGTAAAAAACGGTTTAAGGGTTTTTATACTTTACTGTATTAATTCGGTAAATATAGGATATATATCGGAGTTTTTGTATGATTGGAGCGGGAAGAAGATAGCCGGGATAGGATTCACTGCCTATACTCCTATAAAAGGCAGGGGCTCCGAGCTTAATCTCAGTGAAGCGGACAGGGGAAAAGCGGTGTTCATATTAAGACACATGAAGAGAAAATTCGGCAACCTGATAACGAACAGCGAAACAATGATAGAACTTATAAGAGGGAAATACGGCAGGGTACTGTCCGAAAATTGTCCTATGAACAATTTTAATAATTATGGTAGAATATATTCGGTTCATATGTGTAACGACGGGACTATACGCGTGCCCTGCGCCTTAGGTAAAGACGCGTGTCACGCGGATTGCAGGTCTATTACCAAAATAGCTATTTACGCGGGAAAGGTCCTGAGGGATAGGGAGTCCTTCGCCGCTTTATTAAGGATGTACGTCTCTGACCAAAACCGCCGCAGCAGCAAATTAAGAAATAAAGCCGCGTCTTAAACAGGGAGGTATCAATCTTGTTATATCATTACGTGATTTCTTCTCTTTTTATTTTTATCCTTACGCTGTTTCTGGCGTTTTTTATATATTTTAAGAATAAAAAAAGCATAATAAACAGACGATACGCTCTTTACAGTCTCGTCATGGCGCTGTGGAGTTTTTCTTATTTCAGGATGATTGCTTCGGCTACGCATGCCGAAGGTCTTTTCTGGGCCAGAGCGCTTCATGTCCCGGCCATTTTTATACCGGTATTTTTTCTTCATTTTGGCACCGCATTATTAAAGATGAGCCGGCAGAAAAAAAAGATAATAATATCGTCTTACGCATTCGCTTTTATTCTCCTTTCGGTAAGCTTCAACCCCTTGTTCGTCAAAGACGCGGCCCCCAAATTTTCCTTTAATTATTTTATTGTTACGGGTCCCCTGTATCACGCCTTTACGGCTTTCTTTTTTATACTGGTTATCTACACCCTGCATAAGCTATACAGAGGATTTAAAGAGGTGCAGGGCCTGAGAAAAAATCAGATAAAGTACGTCTTTCTCGCTTATGTAATCGGATACGGGGGAGGGGCTACGGCGTTTTTCCCGTTTTTTGATATACCCACACCCGGATTCGGATTCTACCCTATCTCCGTCTGCATGCTCATAGTCGGCTATGCGGTAGTAAAATACAATCTCATGGACGTCAGAATCGCGGTTACGCGTATAAGCATATTCCTGATAATTTACGCGTTTATTGTGGGGATACCGATATATCTGGGTTTTTTAACGCGCTCCTGGGTTATATCCACTTCGGTAGCCCTGATTTTCGCCACCGCCGGCCCTATTATTTACAGAGTTTTAAATAAAAGGGCGGAAGAGATGATCCTGACCGAACAGCGTAAATATCAGAAGCTTTTGCTTAAGAGCGCCAGAGGCATGATAAAGGAATTCAGGCTCTCTAAGCTGATAAGGTGGATAGTATACGCGTTAAGAAGGACGGTGGGGATACAGTATGCGGCCCTGTTCCTGGGAGACGAAGACAGGAAAACTTTTCAACTCAAGGCCAGTGAGGGTAGCAATCTGATACCCGATATCCTGGAGTTCTCGTATGAACATCCTTTTGTCGCTTACATGAGAGAAAGACGCGCCCCGTTCTTCTATGAAGAAATACCGTCGGTCATAAAAAACTCGTTAAATATACCGTTTGACGTTAACATAGTCGTCCCGTCATTTTCGGAAAACAAACATCCCGGGTTCCTTCTTTTAGGAGAAAAGCTGAATAAAGAGCCGTATTCGGAAAACGACTTATACGTTTTCGATATACTCGCGCAACAGGCAGGGCTCGCGATAGAGAACGCGAAGTTCTACGGCTCTCTTCGGAAAAAGATCACTGACCTTCAAAAAACAGTGGAGCGTTTAAAGCAGATTAACAGAGAATGACAAAAGCCGATTTTAAAAAAGATACCGGGTTTTTCCCAAAAACAGTAGCCACCTATCTGGTTTTATCTTTTATTATCTTATTCTACACGGTTAATAATTTCATATATATAAAAATGAGCACGCCGGTTTCGGTTGATTTTCACGAAGCTTTCCGTCTGTTCAAGTTTTTAAGACATTATAAAGAAATAGAAAGCTTCAGGGATTGGGCGATCGCGTTCAGGTGGGCCCCTCACGGGCCGCTGTATAATTCTCTGGCTATGCTCCCCAAGTTTTTCGGCAACCTTAACCTTTTATGGATAAGGATGCTTAATATCTTCTGGTTTTCCGTCTTGATAATAGCTCTGTATGAGCTTGCGAGAAGGCTCTTCAACCGGCGGACGGCCATCTACGGTATAATTATCGTGTCTTTATATCCTGTCGTGTTTGCCGATTCGAGACTATTCAAGCAGTCGTTCGGGGTGATGGGGGTAATTGTCTGGGCTCTGATTTCCCTAATTGCGAGCAAAGGATTCAGGGAATTAAAATCGTCTTTAATTTTTGGCCTGCTTTTCGGAGTAAGCCTTCTCGTCAGAAAAACGGCTGTTGTTTTCCTGTTAGGACCCGTCATATTCACGTTATGGGACGGTGTTCGAGAGCGGGAAGACAGGAAAAAAGCGCTTATTAATTTCATGTACGCTCACCTGGTTTTTCTGGCCGTGGCAGGATACAGATATTTCAATCTTTCGGAGCTGCCTTATCTGGTAGCGTTACCTTTCGAGGAACCCGTCAATAAGTTCTCGTTCGAACAGTTAAGCCTGGCTGTCACAGGTATAATCAACTATCAACTGTCATTACCGTTTTTTCTTCTTTTTATCTGGGGACTTATTTATTTTTGTAGACGGTGTAAGATCTATACAGTGAAAGCGTCTCTTTTGTCATGGATTCTGATACCGTTATTATTTTTCATGCTTATTCCGCACGCTAACGAAGTTAAAAACACGTTACCTTACATCCCTGCGTTTGCCTTGATCTCGGCGTTTGGGTTATCGGGCATAAAGAGTTCTGTCGCGAGAAACGTAATTTTGTCGGCTGTTATAATATCAGGCCTTGCGCAGTATTATAGCTTTACTTTCGGAGTCGGCGTGCCGTTTTATAAATGGGGTGTGAGGATCTACGATAGAAGGATTCCCTATTTTTGCCATGATAACTATAAAGACCCTAATTGTTCGAGCTACAGCGTTCAAAAAGAGGATATATTTCTCAGAGTGTCTAATCGCGTACTCGAAGCCATCGGCAAAGAATCCGGCCACAAACTTCTGGCGACGTTTTCGCATAAATATAACATCAGGTCATGGCTTGTTTATTACAAGATAAACCATTACCCGTTTAAGACGTTTATTCTTGACGTTTCCGACCCTTCCGTTTCCGTTAATAACTTAAAGAAAAGTCTGAAGGAATCGGATTTTCTGTTTATGCCGCTAGAAGACGGGATGTTTATTAAAAAGGCGGTTGGAGAAGAAATCACGAAATTCGACGTTATAGATTCTTTCGAGGACGTTTATGGCCGCGGATATCATTTATTAAAGAGGATAAGGTGAGCAGAGTTAAACATTTGAATTATGTTTCAAGATTTGATAAAATCATCAAAGATATGGGAAAAAACGGGAATAATTTTTTTATATTTGATTTAGCGAATAATCATCAGGGAGACCTTGAACACGGTAAGGCTATAATAAAGAGGATATC
>CAZEGO010000151.1:0-4262 GCA_964511955.1 uncultured Planctomycetia bacterium
GCGCGCGACACCGGTCAGAGTCCCGCCGGTCCCTACTCCGCTTACAAATATATCCACGTTGCCGTCGGTGTCTTTCCATATCTCTTCTGCGGTCGTTTCGCTGTGAATTTTTGGATTTGCGGGATTTTTGAACTGCTGAGGCATAAAAGAACCCGGGGTTTTTCCGGCAAGTTCCTCGGCTTTCCTGATAGCCCCGCGCATACCCTGCTCACCCGGAGTCAAAATTATCTCGGCTCCCAAAAAACTGAGCAAATTGCATCTTTCCTCACTCATGGTTTCGGGCATAGTAATTATAAGTCTGTAGCCTCTGGCCGCGGCTACAAACGCCAGGCCTATTCCGGTGTTGCCGCTGGTAGGCTCAATAATTGTTCCGCCCTTATCAAGGAGGCCTTTTTCTTCCGCGTCTTTTATCATGGAAAATCCTATTCTGTCCTTCACGCTTCCCGCCGGATTAAAGGATTCTAATTTCGCTAAAATAGCAGCATCCCCGGAGCCGGCGATCCTGTTCAACCTGACAAGAGGAGTACCTCCTATTGTCTGAGTGATATCTTTATAGATATTTGCCATTTTTCACCTCTGTTATTCCATTTTAGATACAATAGTTATAACTTTGTTTGTGGTGTTTTTTTGCTTCTACTCTTCGTGTGAGTTCCGCGAAAGTAACGGTATCTACCGCTAAAGATATGGCCGTAAAAAGCTGATTCCATATATCCTTGAACACGCAATCATTAAAATCCTTACATTCCTTGTAATCACTCTTACCGGCACATGTAATAGGCTCTATGGGTCCTTCCATAACTCTTAAAACCTCCCCTACGGTAATTTTTTCCGGGGCACGGGCCAGAAAATAGCCTCCGTTAATCCCGCGTTTACTATCTACAAATCCTCCTTTTTTTAGCAATAAAAGCACCTGTTCCAAAAACTTATCCGGTATATCACCTCTCCTGGCAAGCTCACCTATGGAAAGCACCCCTTGATTGTAGTTCAACGCCAATTCCAGCAATGTCTTTAAAGCATAATCTGTTTTATATCCTATTTTCATAAAAACCTCCAATCTCTATAATTATGATTGACTTAGTAGAGATTATATTAAAAAACCTCTTTTGTCAAGTATTTTTTATCATATTGTATTTCCCCATATTTTGCACACTTCAGGTATTACCTGAAGTGTGCATTTAAAGCTTGCCGGCCGTATTGTTGAGTTAAATTCTTAATGAGGAAATTAGGTTCTCGTTTGCGGGTGTGACTGTTATGGCTTGTGCGGTTTTTGAGGTAACTTTTTTATAGGAAACGTTGACTGTTTTTTCGTTTTTGGCATCCGAATATCTTGCTATTACCGAAGATATGGTCTCTATGTCTTTTTTATTGAGGGAACCTTTGCCCAGCGCTATGGGGCTGGGAATATTGACTGCGTCAAATAGAAAATCTTCATCTCCGGCCATGGAGAGAAGGATATTGTTCTCGTTCTCGTTCCTTCCTACGAAAAATTTGACTTCTTCCGAAATCCTGAACTGCCTGCCTGTTTTTAACAGCTTCAGGTCCTCTATTGTGTGTCCCGGATTGTTTTCCAGCAGGTCTTCCAGTTTTCTTGAAAAATTTTTATCAGTCAAAAGGCATCCGCCGGCGGGGTTTGGATATTCTTTTATGTCGTATTTATGTGCGAGCAGCATTTGTTTTTCCCTGGACCTACCGCTTATATCCATCAGCTTATCTCTGTTTATTATGTCCTGTTGCTCGGGCAGAGTGGGTTTGAAAAGCTTCGCCGAAAGCGGCCTTAACAAAACACCCTCCAGGTCTGATTCTTTTTCTATCAAAACCAAAGCTCTTTTCGTCTGAGACATCGGACGTTCTCCTGCCACTTCCCCTGTAACTATAAAAGATGCTCCGGTTTTTTTCATAAACTCTCTGGCTTTTTTAAAGCTGAATATCCTGCAATCAATACAGGGGTTCATGTTCTTCCCCCGTCCGAAACGGGGATTCTTCACTATCTGAAGCAATTCCTCGGTTATATTTAAAATAGTCACGGGCATTTTTAATTCTCCGGCCGTTTTTTTTATACAGGCATCGTTCTCGCTTTTTATGCAAAAAACGCTGGAAAAATTAAGGCCCAGTATATCGATGCCCTGTTCCTGCATAAGCTTAACGGCAAGCATACTGTCCAGCCCACCGGAATATAATAATACGCATCTTTTATTCATAAAATTATAAAAATCCGAAGCGTTAAATCCGAAATTCTAAAGAAATTCGAAATACAAAAATTCGAAAAAAAACTTTCTGATTCTTTAGTTTTTGTTTCGGGTTTCGGATTTAGCTCTTCGAATTTCGTTAAGATGTTGCTTTATAGTTCTTTCGTGGCCCATGTCCGTTGGTTCATAGTAAACCCTTTTATCCGGCATGTATTCCTGTTCGACGTAATGTTTGTCATAGCTATGCGCGTATTTATATCCTTCATGGCCCAATTTTTTAGCTCCTTTATAACCGGTGTCTCTCAGGTGTTTAGGCACCTCAAGGGTTCTTCCTTCTTCCGCATCTTTCATGGCTTTGTCTATTCCGAGATAAGCAGCGTTGCTTTTGGGCGCGCAGGCTATATAACATACTGCCTGAGCAAGAGGGATTCTGCATTCGGGCATTCCGACGAATTCTGAAACCTGAAAAGCCGCGTTGGCCAGGATAAGAGCCTGCGGGTCCGCGTTGCCAACGTCTTCCGCGGCACAAATCACAATGCGCCTTGCTACAAACCTCGGATCTTCACCGGCATAGAGCATCTTAGCAAGCCAGTATAAAGCCGCGTCGGGATCCGAGCCCCGCATGCTTTTGATGAAAGCGGATACAGTATCATAATGGCCGTCTTCGTCCTTGTCATACACGACCGCTTTTTTCTGTATGGACTCCTGGGCGACTCTCATATCAAATTTTACTGTGCCCTTTTTATCGGGTTCGGTGGTAAGCCCTCCGACTTCTAAAGCGTTCAGCGCTTTCCTGGCATCCCCATCGGAAGATTCTGCCAGAAACTCCAGAGCCTTAGTGTCCATATCGATGGATTTTTTACCAAGCCCTTTTTCGGTGTCTTTCAGGGCATTTCTCAATATGGATTTTATATTGTCGACGGAAAGAGGTTTTAATTCAAAAACTATTGAACGGGAAACAAGAGGGGACACCAAAGAAAAAAACGGATTATGGGTAGTGGCTCCTATCAATATGGGGTTACCCTTCTCCACGTCGGGCATCAATACGTCCTGTTGTGATTTGTTGAACCTGTGTATTTCGTCTATAAAAAGAATGGTCTTCCTGCCGGAAGTTTTCTCGCGGCCCTTCGCCGCCTTTATGGCCTCTCTCAACTCCTGAACATTTGACATTACGGCGTTTATCTCATAAAAATATGCTTTTGTTACTCCGGCTATCACATGAGCCAGCGCGGTCTTCCCGGTTCCCGGAGGCCCATATAACACCAGGGAGGTGAGCCTATCGGCGTTTATAGCCCTTCTGAGAAGCTTGCCCTGGCCGACTATGTGCGATTGACCCACAAATTCATCGAGAGTGCGGGGCCGCATCTTTACCGATAAAGGGTATTTTTTGTTTTGACTTTCGGATCCGGAAAGAAATAAATCGGGCATGTTTTTACCTCGTAAAAAAATCCCCAGCAGTGTCGTGTGGCAGGACGTCTTTTTGAACCCGATCTACCAGGTGGGTGCCCTCTTAGATGTTTTATGTTACCTCTTGTAAAACAAAAAACAAGGTCTACAGCCGCATCTAAAGTCAGGCTCCCAAGACGTTTGTGTTGGCTCAAAAGATCCAGACCTCCACGAACACCGTAGGGATATTTATATTATAGCACAGCTATAGCCCTAAATCAATCAACGAAATATTCCGTTGTGGCCTATCTTATTTGCGCTCCCAGTTTTTTTTCGAGCGCTTCCTGTATTTTTTTATGCGTCTCGTTAACCTCTTCGTCTTTCAGGGTCCCCTCGGCAGATCTGTATTCCACGGTGTAAGCGATGCTTTTTTTACCTTCTTCTATCTGCTGTCCCTTATATAAATCGAAAATAGCTACCGACTCTACCAAACCCCCTCCTTCTTCTTTTATCAGTTCCATGATGCTCCCGGCACTTACGGAGTCATCCGCCACTATCGCTATATCCCTTGAGGCAGACGGATATTTGGGAAGAGAGGAAAATCTTTTATCGAAAATCATATACTTCGCAAGCTCTTCGAATGATACCTCGGCTATAAACACTTTTTCTTTTATATCGAATTTCCTGGCT
>CAZEGO010000152.1:0-4233 GCA_964511955.1 uncultured Planctomycetia bacterium
TGTACGAGAGATTGGGTAATTTGCAGGCTCGGGCCGGCAGGAAGGAAGAAGCTGTCAAAACCTGGGAGATTTATATTTCCAAGCTTCCCGAAAACGCTAACGTTTTTTCCGGATATGGGGATGCTCTTAGCGGATGGGGTGATTTTGAAGCCGCTATAACGCAGTACAGGAAAGCCAGGGAATTGGATCCGGATAATATCTGGTACACCATGAGGATAGCGGAAAAGCTTATGATTGTCAACAAGCTGGAAGAGGCAAAAAAAGAACTTAAAATCGTTACGGAAGGAGCCGGAGACGAATGGATGCAGGAGGAGGCTGAGAGAAAATTAGAGGAGATAAACGCGCGCCTCAGTATACCGAAGAGTCAGCCCGAGCCGGCCGAGAGCAAGGCCAAACCCGAGACTAAGTATAAGGAAAAACCAAAGACCGCGGTCGAAAAAGAGGAAACGACGGACGAGGCTGAAACCGAAGTTCAGAGAAAAGAAAAGGTAAAACCCGAGGAAAAACCCGAAGAAAAGAAGCCCGAGAAAAAGAAGAAGCGCGGGTGGTTTTCCTGGTAATAAAAAGAAAGGGAGGTGTAACTGTGAGAAAATTATTGGTATTTTTAATTGTTTTCTCCTTTGTAGCCGGAACGGTTCTGGTTACAGGCGATGAGGCTCTTGCCCGACGCAAAAGCAGGGACAAAAAAGAAGACAAAGCGGATAACCCGGACAATCCGGAGGGCGAGCTGATTTATAAGTTCAAAAACGAAGAAGAAATTAGACAGTTCGAACAGCTCTATGTGTCAAAGCAGGCCACCTACGGAAGGATGGGCGTTCTGCAGGCATACTTCGCGATGGAACAGAATAATATTAACCAGATAGACGAGCAGATGCAGAAAAATTTCGGTTTCAGAATGGATCCGAATAAAACATATGACCTGAACAGGGACATGATGGAGATAAGAGAGTCTACTCCGGTGGTCCCCGAGACAGAGTAAAAAAACCACTAACGGCCTTAACCATGTCCCACACCCGGTGTGGACCGTGGTCAACACCGGGTGTGGGACATGGTTAAGGCAATATATATTGACCGTTAGGCTATGGTCGGTATACATACCCCGTGATAATATCACGGGGTATGTTTTTTTCTGAGCAGAGATTAATAGAAAAATGTATAGAGAAGGACGAAAGGGCCTGGGAAAAGTTTATTGAGCTTTTTTCGGGCCTTTTGTTTTTTTCGGCGAAACAGAGGCTTGCGCGGGACGGTTTTATTTTTTCCCTGGATGATCTCGAGGAGATCGTTCAGATCGTATTCACGGAAATATGGGAGAAAAATTCACTTAAGCGCTTGAGGAGCAGAAAAAGCATAAAGGCGTGGCTCAGCGTGACGGCTCAAACAAGGGCGCTTAACTATATGCGCAGGAAAAAAGAGAGGCTTTTGAACGAAGACGAATTTTTTCTTATTGACCGGCTGGAGTGCCCGCCGTCCGCCGATTACGAGAGTACGGAATTTACGGACTTACTTGAAAAAACCATAGGCGATTTTGACCTTCGCGACAGGCTTGTCTTTAAGCTGAATATAGTTCACGGTATGAAGCACAGGGAAATAGGGAAGTTTATGGGAATACCCGTCAATACGGTATCCAGCATAATAGCCAGGAAGAAAAAGTATATAAGAAATAACGCGGTAATTTAAAATATTTAAAGATTTTTGCAAGAAAATCGCGTTTTGGTGTGTCTTATTAGTAGGGGGTGATACTTATGAAATGTCCCGATATCGGGGAATTATCTTTATATTTAGACGACCGCGGCCTTGAGCTCGCAAGAAAAAAACAGATAGAGTCTCATATCGCGGAATGCGACAGATGCATGGATATGCTTTTGGTGGCCTTCAGGTCGACCCAAAAGCCTATATCGCGCCGCAAGGATTTGATTACTAAAATAAGAAAAAGATTGAATTTTCCGGAGCGTAAATTTAAAATTAATTGGCTGATGTGTTCCGTGGTTATGTTCGCTCTTTCATTTGTGTTAAAAAAATATTTTATACAGTTTCTTTTCGCTTCTTTATTGCTGGGATTTAAGTGGGTGATGGAGGGAGAAGGGGCCAGGAAGGTGGTGATGATATTTAAAGAGCTCGGTAAAGAGAAGGAAACCATACGCGAAACAGAAAAACGCACATCCCGCTCGCCATGACAAAACCTGCTTAATCCCGCCTTGACAATGCCATTCTTTAAAGATATACTCTTTTTATATTAAGGAGTTATATATGACCAATACTACCAAGTTAATTCTAATCGGCCTCATTGCCCTCAGTGTCATAGCGGCGGCTCTCGCTGTATTCGCTTTCATAGGCAAAGAACGGGAATACATGAAAAGAGTGATGATGGAGGACAAGTTGGCCGCCACCCTCAAAGAAAAACGAAACCTCGAGAAAGACATGCAGTCCAACGAAAAAGCCAAGGAAGAGGCCGAAAAACAGGTGAAAGAGATAAATGACCGGCTTGAAGAAGTCAAAAAAGACTTAGAAACGGCCAAAGAAAAAAGCGCGGCCGCTATAAATGAGCTTAAAATAAAAAAAGAAGAGATTAAAAAACTTAAAAGCGCCCTGGAGGACGAGAGAAAAGAAAAACTCAGCATTTCAAAGGAGTATGAAGACCTGGGTTTTGAATACGATAAAGCTAAAAGCGAGATAGTCAGGCTTAAAAAAGAAAAAACCAGGCTGGAAAACAACCTTATGGTACTTAAACAGAAACAGGTGGATCTTGACAAGATTGTCGTCAAACCCGAGGCCGGCGGGCAATCATTTGGCGAGAGCGAGCAGTCTCGTTATATCCCCGAACAGGAAAAACCGATGTTGCGCGGCAGAGTCCTGGTGGTCAACAGGGATTACGGTTTTGTGGTAACGGATCTGGGTAAAGACGACGGCATAGAGAAAGGCATGAAGTTTGAGTTGCGAGACGGAACAGAACTTATAGCAAGGGCCGAAGTCGACAAGGTTTACGATACCATGTCCTCGGCGACTATTTTATCCGGCGGAAGCACAGGCAGAGTCAGGAAAGGTAATCTAGTAATTGAAAGTCGTTAGAATAGTTGTCCCTCCCGATAAATCCATTTCTCATCGAGCGGTAATGCTCGCGTCTATTTCACAAGGAAAAACTCACGTAAAAAATCTTCTCATGGGCACGGACTGTCTGAGGACTATAGCCGCTTTTAGAGCCATGGGAGTAAAAATCAGGCTCAAGGTTCAAGGCTCAAGGCTCAAGGGGGCTGATGTTTTTATTGAGGGGGTTGGAATGCAAGGGCTTAGGAGGCCCCGTAAGGCGATTTATCTTGGGAATTCCGGGACTACTATGCGGATTTTGCCCGGGATTCTGGCGGGGCAGGATTTTGAGGTTGTTTTGAAGGGTGATGCTTCTCTTTCAAAGAGGCCTATGGGGAGAATCGCGGAGCCTTTGAAAAAGATGGGAGCGACAATAGATGGCTCAAGGCTCAAGGCTTCCGCTACGGCGGACAGGCAAGGCTCAAGGCAAAAAGATACTACCCCACCTTTAAAAATTAAAGGTGGGAAATTAAAGGCTATTAGATATAAGTCTAAGATTGCGAGTGCGCAGGTTAAGAGCTGTATTTTAATGGCCGGACTTTATGCTGATGGAGTGACTACGGTCAGCGAACCCGTTAAATCCAGGGATCATACTGAGAGGATGTTAAAAGTATTTGGTTCAAGGCTCAAGGCTGAAGGCTCAAGGCGAATCAGCATTAAAGGACACGTGAAGTTAAAATCTCCCGGCAAAATAGATGTGCCGGGTGATATTTCCAGCGCGGCATTTTTCCTGGTAGCAGGGTGTCTGCTGAAAGATAAAAAAATTATAATAAAAAAAGTAGGCCTAAATCCAACAAGGACGGGAATAATAGATATTCTAAAGAAGATGAAAGCGAAGTTAGCGACAAGGGATAAGCGACAAGGGATAAGGGAAAACTTTGAACCTATGGGAGATATAATTGTTAAACATAGTGAGCTCAAAGGGATTACTATTGACTCAAAGCTTGTTGTTCGGGCTATAGATGAAATGCCTATAGTTATGGTAGTGGCTTGTTTTGCTAAAGGCAGGACCACTATTAAGGGCATTGGTGAACTCAGAGTGAAAGAAACAGATAGGATAAAGTCCATGGTCACTAATCTGCGCAAGATGGGAGCGGATATATCAGTGAGAAGGGATAAGGGAAAAGGGATAAAAAAAGAGTATATACTTAT
>CAZEGO010000153.1:0-4212 GCA_964511955.1 uncultured Planctomycetia bacterium
GATGAGATAGACTCCGTGATAAAGGCGGTGACCGCGCTGGCAATGAATATGGTTACGCTGACGTCCGTCACCAGAGATGATTTACCGGACGGAGGGTCCGGATTTTTCGCTGACTGTGTCAGGGCTTTAAAGGGCATGAATCCGGGTTTGACGGTCGAGGTACTTGCTCCGGATTTTCAAGGTGACCGCCGGTGTGTGCAAAAAGTCTTAAAGGCCGGGCCGAATGTTTTTTCTCATAACGTGGAAACATCGCCCAGGCTTTACGAAAAGGTCCGGCCACAGGCGGATTATCGCAGGTCTCTTTATGTGTTGAAAACCGCAAGAACGCTCGCGTCTTCGGGCATGAGCGTCAAAAGCGGATTCATGGTAGGTCTCGGCGAGAGCCATGATGAAGTCCGCGAGATAATGCGTGACCTGCGGTATGCGGGCTGTGACAGCCTGGCCGTGGGGCAATACCTGAAACCCGACAAAAGTTGTATTGAAGTAAACCGATACGTGGAACCCGAAGAGTTCAGAATGTTTTCGGGATGGGCCGGTGAACTGGGATTTCAGAAATATTCTTGTAGTCCGTTTACCAGATCGTCATATTTGGAATGATCAGGGCCAAGAAAGAAAAAAATAAGCAAGGGGGGGATCATGACGGAATTTACTTTACCGGAATTGACCGAAGGAGTGAGCGAAGCGGTTGTGTCCTTCTGGCATTTTAACCAGGGCGACAGCGTGAAGGAAGGGGACGAGCTTGTAGAGATGGCTACGGATAAGGCCGCTTTTAACGTGCCCTGTAAAATCAACGGCACATTGAAGGAGATAAAGGCAAAGGAAGGCGATACGGTAAAAGTCGGGGATACGCTTGCCGTGATAGAATGAGTTTTATAACTACAGGGGGTGTGTGGTGAGAGAAATCATTGAGATACTCGAAAAAGACGCTCGTACTACTCCGGAAGAAATAGCAAGTATGCTTAACAAAAGCGTAGCTTCGGTAAAAAAAACCATAAAAAAGCTGGAAAAAGAAGGAATCATACTTAAATACAAGACTGTTATAAACAAAGAACTGATAGAGGAGAAAACAAGGGCCGTTCGAGCCCTTATAGAGGTAAAGATTGCGCCTCAGAGAGGTTATGGCTTCGATCACATAGCAGAGAGGATTTACAGGTTTCCGGAAGTGGTAAGCTGTTATCTCCTGTCCGGTACTTACGACCTTTTACTGGTGGCCGAAGGCAAAGATATACACGCTGTGAGCGCGTTTGTTTCAGAGCGCTTGTCGACTCTGGACAACGTAAAGGGGACCGTCACCCATTTTCTTTTAAAGAAGTACAAGGAAGACGGAGATATATTAAAAAGGAAAGAAAGAGATAAAAGGATAGCGATAAGTTTTTGATCGGCTTTCAGCTGTCAGCCGTCAGCTTTCACCGAAAAATTTAAATAATTTTTTATTTTTAAATGATGGCCGAATGCCGATAACTAAACAAGTGAGCAGAATATGGATATTTCTCGAAAAGTTAAAAAGATGCCACCGTCCGGTATAAGGGAGTTTTTTGAACTTGTCATCGGTATGGATGATGTGATTTCTCTGGGGGTCGGTGAGCCTGATTTTACCACTCCCTGGAACATATGCGAATCCAGTATCTTTTCAATAGAGAAGGGCCGGACTACCTATACCTCTAACAAGGGCCTTTACGAGCTCAGGAAAGAAATATCGGTTTACCTGAACAATAAGTACGGAGTCCGTTACGATCCGGATGAGGAGGTGCTGATAACAACCGGAGTAAGTGAAGCGCTTGATCTTTGCGTCAGAAGCATTTTAAATCCGGGTGATAAAATATTAATCCCCAGGCCATGTTATGTTTCTTATGACCCCGTTACTTTTTTAGCGGGAGGCAAAAGCGTCTATATTGATACGCGGGGACCCGAATTCAAGCTTACCCCGAGTCTCGTAAAAAAACACATATCAAAGGACGTAAAGGCTGTTATATTGAATTACCCGGCTAACCCTACAGGTGTTTCTTATTCCAAATCCGAACTCAGGGAGCTTACCGGGATTTTTGTAAAGAACGGCATACTCGTTATAAGCGACGAAATATACAGTGACCTTACCTATGATTTTGACCATGTGCCTGTAAGTTCGTTCAGGGGGATGAAAGACAGAACGTTATATCTGAACGGGTTCTCCAAGGCGTTTGCTATGACAGGCTGGAGGATAGGTTATGCCTGCGGTCCCCGCGAGGTCATAGGAGCCATGACTAAAATCCATCAATATACTATGCTCTGCTCGCCCATAATGGGACAGGTCGCGGCTATAGAGGCGCTTAAGAACGGCAAAAGGAGCATGCTGGACATGAAGAGAGAGTACAGGAGGCGGAGAGAGTTCGTGGTGGAAAGGCTGAATTCTATAGGACTGGAATGCCCTAAACCGGATGGCGCTTTTTACGTTTTTCCCTCAATAAAGAACATGGGCATCAGCTCCATCGAGTTCGCAAAAGACTTGCTTAAAGAGGAGAAGGTGGCCGTTGTGCCGGGCAGCGCTTTCGGCCCGTGCGGCGAAGGCCACGTGCGCATAGCTTACGCTTCCGGCATGCAGAATCTGAAGGAAGCCCTCGAGAGAATAAATAGTTTCATATCCAGGCATGGGAAATAAGAAAAGAATACTACTAACTTATATAACTCTTAATTCAGGGCATCACAGGGCAAGTCTGGCCGTTGAGAATGCTCTCAGGGAGCTGTCGGATAATCTGGATATCCTTAACATCAACGCTTTCGGTTATACAAACCCCGTTCTGGAAAAATTCATAAACAAGACTTATATGAGCGTTATAAAAAACAAGCCGGAAGTATGGGAGTACCTTTACGATAACCCAAAAGTCCTGAGGAATGTTCAGGGAATGAGAGATCTTATACACCGGCTTAACTCAAAAAAATTAAAAGTGCTGCTTGAGGATTTCAAGCCGGACGTCGTAGCCTGCACACAGGCTTTTCCCTGCGGCATGATGGCGGATTATAAAAAAAACCTCAATCTGGGCCTCCCTCTTATAGGCATTTTGACCGACCACGCGCCGCATTCTTACTGGATATTCAGAAACGTGGATTATTACGTAGTCCCCTCGGAAAACTGTAAGCAACGCTTTATAAAAAACGGAGTAAGCGAATCAAAAATAAAGCCGTTCGGAATACCCATAGCGCCGCGGTTCAAGGAAGGCCACGATAAAGAAAAAATCCGTTCTTCCCTGGGACTGGAAAAAGAAAAGAAAACCGTGCTTATAATGGGAGGGAGCCAGGGCCTGGGGCCGGTGGAGCATATGGTGTATGGTCTGGAGGGGCTTGAGATAGATTTTCAGATAATAGTGATTTGCGGTACCAATAAGAAGCTAAAGGACGTTTTAAACAAAAGAAAAGAGAGATTTAGTAAAAACACAGTTATTTTGGGCTATACCGATAACATAAATGAATTGATGGAAATATCGGATATTGTCATAACCAAACCCGGCGGGCTTACCACGTCCGAGGCTCTGGTAAAGGAACTGCCGATGATGATAGTCCATCCTATACCGGGGCAGGAAACAAAAAACACCGAATTCCTCCTGGAGGAGGGGGTGGCGGTCAAGGCGCAGGACATCAGGGATGTGGCCGTCCTTGTCAGGGAACTGTTTTTGAATCCCACGAAACTGTCGGTTATGAAACAACAGGCGTCTTTGATGAAGAAACCGGATTCCGCCAGGGATACCGCGGAACTAATATTGAGTATATAGATGTATTTTTATTTTCTTTACATGCTCGGATATTTTTTAGCTAACGTCCTGCCTTTGAAAGGTGCCTATTGGCTTGCTGAGCGGTTCGCCGATATACGATATAACTTTGCAGTCAAAGACAGGGAAGCGGTGGCGGAGAATCTCAGTGTAGTGACGGGAAATGACATGGAAATTTGCAGAAAAGACGCGAGACGGGTTTTCCGCAATTTCGGATTGTATCTTGCGGATTTTTTCAGGATGTCCCGGCTGAACGAAAAACATATAGAAAGATTCGTAAAAATAGATAACGTCAGGATGCTCGATGAGGCGCTGGAGAGAAAAAAGGGCGTCATTATACTTTCGGGACACCTGGGTAACTGGGAAATGGGCGGGGTGGTCGTGGCGCTGTTAGGGTACAGGATATCAGCGGTCGCTCTTAACCATAAACATAAAAACATCAACGACTTTTTTATAACACAAAGGGAAAACA
>CAZEGO010000154.1:0-2566 GCA_964511955.1 uncultured Planctomycetia bacterium
AAATTACATAGAGATTTTTAAAAACGCGGTCTATGTCTGTACCGAGGACGGTCTGTTTAAAAGTATTGACGGGAAACTTGGCTGGAGGAAGATATTCGAAGGCGACGAGGATGAGAAATCAGTGCGTCATGTCGTCTTCACCGAAGATATGATTTATCTGGCGACGGGAAAAGGCCTTTTTATAAGCGAAGACGGAGCGTTGACGTGGCATAAAATGAATCGTGGTCTGACGAAAAAAGATATTATGTGGATTCATCCGTTTGACGGTTTTGTTTTTCTCGCGACCGGCGGAGGCGTTTACAGGATCTCTGATTCAACGCAAGAAAGAGTATTCGTTGCGTATCAGGAACATGCGGAGCCCGGCAGCGAGGAAAGGCTATCCTTTAACCGCGTGAACAGCATAGGCTCCGAAGGAGGCACGGTTTATCTGGCTACGGACAGGGGCATTTTTAAAAGCGACGATAAAGGCCTTTCATGGGAGGTGTCCGCGGAAACGATTTTTAAGGGAAAAAGAATCAGGCGCTTTCTGTTTGCGGAGAAGGCCTTTGCGGCTTCCGACGCGGGGCTTTTCGTCAGGCGCGCAGGAGAGTGGAGCGTATCTTACACCGGTATAGCGGGACAGAAAATAAATTCATTGTCCCGAGACGGAGTCGACGGGATATGGCTTGCAACCGACAAAGGAGTATATAAAGCAGCCGACCATCCTTCCTTTGGGCTGAATAAGGAGACCGCGGATGAACCTACGATAAGAGAAGTTCATAAGTTCGCGATATCATACGCCGAGGTGCATCGGGGTAAGATAAAAAACTGGAGAAAGCGCGCTTCCATAAAAGCCATTCTTCCCGAGGTATCGATAGATTACGATAAGACCGTGAACTACGACAGCGGCGCGGACAGGTATTACGTCGGGCCGTACGACTGGGGTGCCAGGGTTAAATGGGACCTGAGCGAGCTTATATGGAACGACGATCAGACATCCATAGACGTGAGGTCAAAACTTATGGTACAATTAAGGGACGATATCCTGTCAGAGGTGACACGCACTTATTTCGAGAGGAAGAGGCTTTTATCCGAATTGTGCTCTAACTCCGCCATGACCGCCGCGGAAAAAAATAAAAAAAAGCTCAGAATAGACGAGCTTACCGCCGGCCTTGATGCCTTAACCGGCGGTGAATTCTCAAATCACATTAAATTCTAATTTTAGCTTGACGCAAGAGACTCCGTATGATACACTTATGAAAAAGTGGAGCGTATTTTATGAGAAAAAAATATATCGCCAAATTTTATTTTGCAGCTGCAACCCTTTTGTTGTATTCCATTATGTCTAATTGCGGTATAAAAGACGTTTTTGCGGTGAGTCTTAAAGAAGAGGCGAGGACCTATCGCGAAACAGGCTATGAGGCTCAGGAGAGAGGGGATATCGAATCGGCGATAAATTGGTATCAAAAGGCCATAAGCCTGGATGCGGAATACGCCGCTCCGCATAATGACCTGGGTATTTTGTACGAGGCCAAAGGCCGGCTGGATATGGCCGAAGCAGAGTACCAGAGAACGCTATCGATAGATCCTGATTACGAAAAAGCCCATACGAATCTCGCACTTCTCTACGAAAGAAAAGGGCAGTTGGAAAAAGCGGCTTTTCACTGGATGAGACGATATAAACTGGGGAAACCGGGTGACCCATGGACCAAGGAAGCCAAGAGAAGGCTCGAAAAGTTGGGTCTTCTGGAAAAGACCGATAAAAAAAAATTAAAGAGTAGTCCGGTGACCGCCCCGGAATCAAAAACAAAATCCGACAAGTTCAAAAAAGCCGCGGTATCGAGAAAGTCAGACGCAAGCGGTTGGACCCGGATCGGAGGCTCGCGCCAGACAACACGGCAGCCCGCGAGGGAAGCCGACAGTCGACAAAAAACCGCCAAAGTGACCGACAGGCGCAGGGTAGTCGACGACGACTTGCAGGAGTCTCTGAGGCTGGCCGAAGAAAGGCTGAGAAAAGGCAGAGACGTTTACGTTGCGCCTTCCTCGGGAGAGGCACGGCACTATTACGACAGAGCCGGTGTTTATCTCAAAAAAGGTGAATATTCCAGAGCGCTCGATGAGGTAAGGACAGCCAAGAGAGAATATCCGGGCGACAGTTCGATATTAGCGCTCGAACACAGGATAAAAACGAAGATGAAGGAGGAAAGGATAGAAGACCATTATAGCGAAGGTATGATGCACTATCAAAAAAAGGATTATCCCGAAGCTAGAAAAGAGTTCGAGGCTATACTCAGCATCTTACCGGAATAGTTTCCGATTCCCTGAATGCAGCCTACGCCCTACCGTTCATGTTAAATCTTAGAAAAACAAAAAAATGACCTCAAATGAATATTGATAAATCAGGATGAGTCTCTCTGTGATATGAAAAAGAAAAAACTTTTTTTAATCGACGGCAATTCTTATTGCTACCGGGCTTTTTATGCGTGTCTTTTGCAACCGTGCGCGCAGGTTGTCGAGCCGCGCCTTGTCACGCTCCAGGCCATACTTATACTCAAGATATTTCTGCTCAGAGATAACCTGGTCTTTG
>CAZEGO010000154.1:2576-4182 GCA_964511955.1 uncultured Planctomycetia bacterium
AAACTGTTTGATTCGGAAAAACCCGACTATCTGGCCGTGGCGTTTGACCTTAAAGAGAAAACTTTCAGACATAAAAAGTTCGAGGATTACAAGATCCATCGCAAACCCATGCCCGACGATCTTGTGTCGCAGATACCTTTAATAAAGGAACTCGTCACCTCGTATAATATCCCGATATTTGAAAAAGAAGGCTTTGAGGCAGACGATGTACTGGCTACTGTCGCCGAAAAACTTGCCGGCAAGGAAATAGAAGTCTTTATAATGACCGGCGACAAAGATGCCCTGCAGCTTGTAAATAACAATATAAAAATAGTGAACGCACATAAAGAGGGGCTCATATATGATGCCGAAAAGGTCAGAGAGAGATACGGAGGGCTCGGTCCGGAAAACATGTCGGACTTTATGGCACTTGCCGGAGATCAGAGCGACAACCTTCCGGGCGTTAGAGGCATAGGAGAAAAGACTGCCATAAAGCTCGTGGAAGAATTCGGCTCCATAGAAAACCTCTACGAGAACCTTGATAAGGTAAAAAGCGAATCGAGACGTAACCTCCTGAAAAAGGGAAGGGACATGGCTTTTATGTCAAAGGAGCTCGCGATACTCGACAGGAGCGTCCCTTTGGATATAAAGTTATCCGCACTTTCCCTGAAGGAACCCGACAAAGTCAGACTTATCGAAATGTTCAGGGAGCTCGAGTTCAAGAGTTTTCTGATGAGTGTCGCGTCCGAAAGTTCGAAGGTCCGCTCGGAGGCCTGCTATGAATCCATCTACACGAAAGAGGATTTCATGCCCTTTTTAAAAAAGCTCGGAAATGCCGGGGAGTTTGTTTTTGATTTTGAGACTACCGACTCCGATCCCTTGAGAGCCGTGCCGCTTGGGGTTTCTTTCTGCTGGGAAAAAGGTAAGTCATATTATGTGGTCATGGATACGGGAAACAAAGAGAAGGGGATTCCGGCGGACTATGTTTTTGATAAATTGCGACCGTTGATGGAAGATGAATCTATAGGTAAAATAGGACAGAACATAAAATACGAAATGCTGATCCTGTCAAATTACGGCATAAGGCTTAAAGGCATAGCTTTTGACACTATGATAGCGTCTTACCTGCTCAATCCTTCCAAACCAAATCATAATCTGGACGATATGTCTCTCGATTATCTGGAGCACAAAATGATATCCATGGAAGATCTCCTTGGTACGGGTAAAAAGAAAATAACAATGAGCGAGGTGGCTACGGAAAAACTTTCGGAGTATTCGTGCGAAGACGCGGATGTGACATACAGACTGAAGGGTATCCTGGAAAAGAAACTGTTCGAGAAAGAAATGGACAGCCTTTTCAGGGATATCGAGCTGCCGCTTATAGAGGTGCTGTTCTCCGTGGAGAAAGCCGGAATCAAGATAGACAGCTCTTTTCTCGGTAAGATGTCCGGGGAGCTTGAGTCGGTCCTCGAGGAAACGGTCAAAAAAATATACCTTCTGGCCGGCGCGGAGTTTAACATTAATTCTCCCAAACAGCTCAGCCGGATACTTTTCGTGAAATTAGGTTTGCCGGTCATAAAGAAAACAAAAACCGGGGCTTCCACGGACGTAAGAGTACTGGAACGGT
>CAZEGO010000155.1:0-4165 GCA_964511955.1 uncultured Planctomycetia bacterium
ATGCGAGTTTATTTATACGATGATTTGGAAGACTCTTTTGTGGGTTCGACCAATATAAATGATAATAGCTGGCATCACATAGCTTTTACGGTGGATACTTCCACGGGCCAGGCGTATATGTATGTAGACGGGAAGCAGGATGGTTCCGAGTCCACAACTATTACTACCGATATAGCCATGAACGGTACTTTATATTTTGCCGAGGATAAAGAATATACAGGTCTTATAGACGATGTAAGAGTGTATGATTGCGTACGCTCTCCCTCACAGATTATGATGGATTACAACGCCGGCGCCGCTGCATATATAGGCGGAGGGGCTAAAGGTAATGACCCGGTACTTTATCTGCGCTTTGATGAAGGAGGAGGAGATACGGCTTATGATGATATAGGATCTAACGATGGCTCCTTGACAGCTTCCACCGGGGGAAGCAATACTTCCGCCGGGGAAATGTGGACAGGACAGGGAAAAATAGGAGGCGCTCTCGATTGTGACGGAACAGATGATTATGTAAGCTTACCGCTCGTCAGTTTCATAAGTACCGATCCGTGGTCGATGGTGGCTTGGATATATCAAACCGGCACGAAAAACTACGAATTTGTCATAGGTCAAAACGTAAGTACCAAGGGGATTAACCTTGATGATGTTTCAGGGTCTGTTCAGTTCAGGGACAAAGACGGGACTTATCATTCATGGGATACGGGATTTAATTATAAAAACGCGTGGCATCATTTTGAGTGGACAGCGCCCGGAAACGGCACTATCGAGCTTTATGTGGACGGTAAAAGCTATGGGACGGTTACGTCAAATTCAGAGTTTACCATTAACAATATAGGCCAGGCTTACAGCGACAACCAATGGAATTTTACCGGGAAAATAGATGAAGTGAAGATTTATGATTATGCCAGGAGCGCGGATCAGGTCATGGAGGATTATAATGCAGGAAGTTCTTTACATCTCGCCTCAGGAACCCAAAGCTATGAAGGCAATCCTCCTGTGGGTTATTATCCTCTCAATGAAAATACAGGTACGACTGTCTATGACCGCAGCGGTAACGCCAATGACGGGTCTTTCGTAAGCTCCCCCGTATGGACAGCCGGGAAATACGGCTCGGGCTTGAGATTTGACGGCGCGACTACAAATGACGATTATGTCTATGTCCCGAGCCTTGATGATGATTTGCTGGGATCAGCGGGTACTGTATCCGCGTGGGTGTATCCTACCGCAGCAGGGAGCAATAGATATGTATTTCAATCGGTAGGGACTGATAGTAATAGATTTTATATACAGTATGATAACGGCGATTTTAATGTAACAAGGGGTAATCCCATCGGGACGGTTACTATCCTGTCGTCAGCTCCTCTTAATCAATGGTATCATGTGGCCATGAGCTGGGACGCTACCACCGTATACGGCTATCTGAACGGAAAGTTTATAGATAGTGCTGCATATACAAATACCAGCGCTACGGGAGCGGGCTCAAAAATAGGCTCACAGGGGAACGATAAAACTTTCCCCGGAATAATAGATGAAGTAAAAGTTTATGACTATAAGAGAACAGAAGCCCGGATAGCCTACGACTATAATAAAGGTAAGCCGGTCGGTTATTGGAGATTTGATGAGAATACTTCCGGCTCGGCTGACGGCGCCACTATATATGATGACTCGGTAAATGATAATGACGGTACGGGGGTGGATGGAGCGAATAATTCAGGGCTTACATGGACCACGGGTAAATTCGGAGGGGCCATACAGTTTGACGGTACCGATGATTATATAGATTGCGGAGATCCTACTGATGATTCGCTGGACTTCGGAGACAGAGATTTTACAGCCTCCGCGTGGTTTAAAACTTCAGCTGAGGGGCCTATTTTTATACTGGCTAAAAACGAAGGAAGTTATCAAACTGCCGGTTATAACATAAGGATGACTTCCGGTGAAGAGTTACGCATGGTAGTTTCAGACGGGACGGACTATATAGATACAGGAGGTTCGACTACTGTCAATGATGATGCTTGGCATCACGTTTCTTTGACATATGTAGCTACTACCGAGACAGCTACTCTATACCTGGATGGTGCCGTATATGATGAACAGGTAGGGCCGAGTTCAGGAACGGCTATAGACAGCATTTCCACCACCGGAAATTTTTATATAGGTACAAATCCGGATGTAGCACAATACTGGAACGGCTTGATAGACGACGTAAGAGTATATAATTACGCAAGGACAGCCGAGCAGGTTTTGCAGGACTACAACGCCGGCGCGGCTGTTAGGTTGGGGGATTAAAAAAATGTTGTCATTGCGAAGAGTATCTTTTTTGTCATTGCGAGGAGCGAAGCGACAAAGCAATCTCAGAGAAAGTTACTTAAAAAGCTTTTCAGCGAAAATATCAGGAGATTGCTTCGCTATGCTCGCAATGACACAACGCATTGTCATTGCGAGCGAAGCAAAGCAATCTCGAAGAAAGTTACTAATATGAAAAACATAAAACTAATCCTAATTTTGGCGCTTTTAACTATGAGCTATCAGCTATCATCTATGAGCTCGCCGAAGGCGTATGCCGCAAGTAAAGGTGATGACCCTATCGCTCATTTTAGATGCGATGAAGGCGGCGGAACGACTGTTTATGACGATTCTTCCAATAGTTATGACGTAACTTTATATCCCGGAGCAGGAGGCTCCCATACTTCTGAGGGTGAGATGTGGACATCTTCCGGAAAATTCGGAAATGCTCTGAGCTTTGACGGCACGGATGATTATGCCGAAGGCCCGACTATAGAGCCGGAGAGTTTAACGGTTATGTGCTGGATTTATCTTTACGACTGGGTGGATCAGGTGGATTCAGGATCTTCCCATCATATTTACCCTTCGGGGGACGGATTTGGTATGATAACCGGTTCTAGTCCCAGCTGGAGCACATGGATAAAAACTTCTGAAGGCAGACAATGGTTGAGTTCTACTCAAAACACAACCCTTCAGACCTGGCATCATTATATTTTAACGTACGACAAAACTTCAGGGGATCATAAGATGTATATAGACGGCGAGCTGGCTAATTCACAAAATCTCGGCGCCGGTACGGCTATTGACTGGGGCGGGGGGAATCTAAGATTTTCGCAGGTTAATTGGAACACTTATGGGTATATAGACGATGTAAAAATCTACGATTACGCGAGAAGCGCCCAGCAAATTTTGACTGATTACAACGCAAGTATGGCTGTTCATTCCGGAACAAGTACTGACTCTAATGAGGGTAATCCACCGAAATTATACCTGCCTTTTAATGAAAACACAGGAACAAGTATTCACGATAGAAGCGGTAACGGCAACACCTGCAGTCTGGGAGGGGATCCTGAATGGGTGGAGGGTAAAAACGGCAGCGCGTTGAGTTTTGATGGGAACGACTCGGTCAATTGCGGCAGCAGCACCGTACTCGATTCGGATTCTTTTACGTTTACTGTGTGGCTTAAGCCGGACAGTTATAATACAGGAGCTCAGAATGATAATATAATAATGGGAAGGGAAGACTATTTAAATTCCGGCTTTAGATGCGGTGTTTCTGATGCGGGAGTATTAAAATTCTGGACGACTCAATCAGGCGGAGGCTTAACGCTGACTTCCGATACAAATATTAGTTTAGATACCTTTCATCATTTGGCCGTTACATTCAATAATACCGGGACAGCAGGCAAAATGTATCTAAACGGCACAGAAGTAGCTTCGGCTTCAGGCGCTTATGTAGTTCCTACCGGGATAACTTTGGGTTTATGCAGTCAGATAGGCGGGGTTAATTTCTTTAAAGGTGTTATAGATGATTTTAAATTCTATGATTATGTAAGGATGCCCGCACAAATCGCTTATGACTATAATAAGGGAAAACCCGCCGTCCATTATAAGTTTGACGAAGGCGGCGGCACTATAGCTCATAACTCCATGCGAATGGCTGAAGAGGGGGGCGCTCCCGTTGCCTGGTGGAGGATGGATAATGATTGGACGGATTCTTCGGGAAATAGTAATACTCTTACGGCAAGCGGGGCTACTTTTTCCTCCACGGCTAAGATAGGAGATTATTGCGGGCTTTTCAATGGCACCAGTGATTACGCCTATTTAAGCTCCGATACAACTTTTTCTACGGGTGCCTGGACTATAAGCTATTGGTTTA
>CAZEGO010000156.1:0-4144 GCA_964511955.1 uncultured Planctomycetia bacterium
ACGGCAGTCGCCGGGAAATAATAAATTCGGTAAAGCTTTTAATGGAAGACTTCAACAAAGGGAAAATAAAATTATCCTCGATAGACGAGAAATTGTTTTCGGATTATCTTTACACAAAGGGATGCCCCGATCCGGATCTGTTGATACGCACAAGCGGAGAACAGCGGTTATCTAATTTTTTATTATGGCAGTTATCCTACGCGGAGTTATATTTCACTGAAAAACTTTGGCCGGATTTCTCGGAACCGGACCTTAAAAAAGCCGTAAACGAGTACGCGCGGAGGGACAGACGTTACGGAGGAAGGTAATAAAATACAGAGGTTTTCATGCTTAAGAAAAGACTTTTAAGTTCCCTGTTTTTGGTATTATCGGTTTTGACGTGTATATTCTTTGTACCGGAATGGCTGTTTACAATCGTGGCTTCTTTATTTATAGCGGCGGGACTTTATGAGTTTTTGAAGATGTATTCAAAGCAGGTTTTTCCCACGAGCTTTATTTGTCTGGGTGTAACGGCCGGGATGTTACTTCCTTATATTACTTATTTCTACAGGCCCAGCGGCGGTATATGGGAAGCTCTTTTTTTCATAATATCTCTTATAATGCTTTTCCTTATTCAATTCACGAGGAAAGAAAACAATAACGCCGTAACTCTAATCGCCTTGACGCTATTGGGAATTTTTTACATAGGATGGTTTTTTACTTTTCTGGTGAAGATAAGGCTTTTTCAGCAGGGTGACTGGCTGGTTTTTTATTTATTATTGGTCACTAAAATAGGAGACGCCGGAGCCTATCTTATAGGCTCTAAGTTCGGTAAACATAAACTGATACCCAGAATAAGCCCGAAGAAATCAGTAGAGGGTGCCTTGGGCGGTTTTTTATTCAGCATGGTATTTGCTTTAGCGGCGGGTTTTATGTTACGTTTGATGCCCCTGGGAAAAATTTTAATCAGCGCGGTTCTGATAGGTGTCTTTGCCCAGCTCGGTGATCTGGCCGAGAGTCTTATTAAGCGCGATTTTCAGGTAAAAGATTCGAGTCCTTTTTTTCCGGGTCTCGGAGGTCTTCTGGACGTATTGGACAGCGTACTTTTTACTACTCCGATATTTTACATTTTTCTTGTTGTCATAAGAGGCTAAAATGAAAAATATAGCTATTTTAGGTTCCACGGGTTCCATAGGTATGAACGCCCTTGACGTTATCTCCAGGTTCCCGGCTCGTTTCCGCGTAACCTGCCTGTCCGCGAACACAAACATAGAGACATTATCCCGTCAGGTAAAAAAGTTTAAACCCGTTGCGGTATGCGTGGCCGATAAAGAAAAAGCCCGACAATTCAGGGCCGGAAAAAAAACAGGTAAACTTAAAATCTATGAAGGAGAACAAGGGTTGCTGGAAATGATAGAAGCCAATACCATGGACACTTTACTCGTGGCTATTGTTGGTGCGTCCGCTCTCATGCCTATCCTGACGTCATTGAAAAAGATAAAAAAGCTCGCGCTGGCAAACAAAGAAGCGCTGGTTATGGCAGGCAACATAATAATGAAACAGGCGAGGGCAAAAAAAGTCAAAGTATTACCCGTTGACAGCGAGCACAGCGCGGTATTCCAGTGTATTTCTCCCGATGACGGAAGCGCGGTAAAAAAAATCTATCTTACCGGTTCGGGCGGCCCGTTATTAAAAATGCATAAAACCGATTTCAGTAAAGTAAGCGCCAGAAAAGCGGTTAAGCATCCTAAGTGGGATATGGGAAAAAAAATATCGGTAGATTCCTCTACGATGATGAACAAGGGTCTCGAGGTGATAGAGGCGCACCGTCTTTTTAATTTGCCGGTAGACAGGATAGAGGTGGTAATACATCCCGAGACTGTCATACATTCCATGGTCGAGTTCATGGATAACTCCATACTGGCCCAGATGGGTAGCTGCGATATGAGAATACCCATACAATACGCTCTTACCTACCCCGAACGCAGTAAGTCTCCGGCGCGGAGTCTGAATTTTTCCGAATTCAGCAAGCTTCATTTTTATTCACCCGATTTTGAAAAGTTTCCCGCTCTCAGGTTGGCTTACGAGGCCGGTAAAAAAGACGGCACCTGTCCCTGTGTTTTGAACGCGGCTAATGAAGTAGCGGTGCAGGAGTTTATAGGCGAAAATATACTTTTTACCGATATAGTGGATACAGTAGAAAAAGTTTTAAAGAGACATAAAAACATAAAGAGCCCTTCTCTCCGCGATATAACGGAAGCCGACGGATGGGCCCGAAGAAAAGCAAAGGAGATCCTCGGTGTTAACGACGATTAGTTTTATAATAGTTTTAAGCATTCTTGTGGTAGTCCATGAGTTCGGACATTTTATAGTAGCCAAGAGGACAGGGGTACGGGTAGAGAAATTTTCCGTGGGCTTTGGTCCGGAGATTTTAGGTGTTACAAAAGGCGATACAAGGTATTCCCTGTCTGCTGTTCCCCTGGGGGGATACGTTAAACTCGCAGGAGAGACCGAAAGTCAGGATTTAAAAGGGGAAAAATGGGAATATCTTTCAAAAAGCGTCGGGGAAAGGGCGAGAATAATATTCGCCGGGCCCTTACTAAATTACCTGCTCGCGTTTTTTATATTCTCTTTTGTCTATGTGATAGGATACCCCACTTTAACGGCTGAAATAGGTAAGGTACTGCCCGATTATCCCGGTGAGGCAGCCGGTATACAGGAAGGCGACCGGGTACTCTCTATTAACGGCGAGGAGGTGGAAACGTGGGAGCAGGTTACGAGTCTTGTTCACACGAATAAAAAAAGAGCGATCGATCTTACCATAAAAAGGGAGGGAAAAATCCTTGATATCAAGGTGGTGCCCAGACAGGAAGAGCATAAAACCGTTTTCGGCACAAAAAAAAGAGTGGGCCTCATAGGTATTATGCCGTCGGAGGATATCATCTACGTGAGATATAATCCCTTAAAATCCTTCTATATGGGGGCTAAAAAATTATGGACCCTGACTTATATTACATACAGGGCTTTATGGGCGAGTTTCACCGGAGCGATACCTTTTAAACAATCGGTTACCGGCCCCGTAGGCATATTCTATATAACCGGGCAGGCGGTAAGGCTGGGCCTGATTTACCTGCTTCACCTAATGGGAGTATTAAGTGCCTCGCTTGCCATATTTAACCTTCTTCCGGTTCCTGTTCTGGACGGAGGACACTTACTGTTTTTGGCCGTCGAAAAGGTGAGAAAGAGACCCCTGTCCCATAAACTGCAGGAAAACATAACTCAGGCGGGACTGGTACTTTTACTGTGTCTTATGGCGTTTGTTTTTTATAATGATTTCATGCGGTATGGTATAGTGGAAAAACTCTCAAATCTTTTTCAAAGGTAAAGTCATATGACCAGACAGATAAAGGTGGGAAAAATCAAAATCGGAGGAGGTTCGCCTATTGCCGTTCAGTCCATGGCGAAGACGGATACCCGGGATATTTCCGCCACAATAAAAGAGATAAAGGAGCTGGAGAGAACAGGGTGTGAAATTATTCGTCTGGCGGTTAAAGACCTTGAGGCCGCGAAAGCGATAAAAGAGATAAAAAAGAAGACAAAGATACCGATTGTCGCGGATATTCATTTTGATTACAGGCTGGCTATAGAATGTATAAAAAACGGCTCGGATAAAATAAGAATTAATCCCGGGAACATAAGAAAAAAAGAGCATATAATAGAGATAGCCAAACTGGCCGGGAAAAGAAAGATTCCTATGCGGGTGGGGGTTAATTCGGGATCGATTCGGCTCAGGGCTCAAGGCTCAGGGCTCAGGGCTCAAGGCTTTGTTGATACTGCGCTGGACAATATAAAGATATTGGAAGGTGTTGGGTTTTACGATATAATAGTTTCGTTAAAAGCCTCGGATGTTTTGACTACCATCGAGGCTAACAGACTTTTTTCTAAAAAATCAAAATATCCGCTTCATTTAGGGGTGACGGCGGCGGGACCCGTTAATGCCGGGCTTGTCAAATCTTCTATAGGGATAGGTGTCCTGCTATCGGAAGGTATAGGAGATACCATCAGGGTTTCTCTTACAGGAAACCCCTGCGAGGAAGTTAGAGCGGCTAAGAACATATTACAGGCGCTTAATCTCAGGAAATTCGGACCTGAAATCATCTCATGT
>CAZEGO010000157.1:0-4139 GCA_964511955.1 uncultured Planctomycetia bacterium
GTCTGTTGAATAATAGAATTGAAATTCATTTGAGAAGAGATCATTATCCCCCCCGGCTTCAGGACATATCTAATCTTTTCAAATGTTTCTTTGAGTGAAAATAGATGCATCAAGACCTGAGAGAAAATTATAACGTCGTATCCTTCTTTTTCGAGCTCAACATCATAAAACGCCCCCTCATGGACTACATTTCCAAGGGTTTTTCTGATATAATTTGCACGGGATGGATTGATTTCCACCGATTCAACTATACATCCCTTTTTAAGCAAATCTTTAGCGACTACCGGAATGCCGCCTCCCACATCAAGCACCCGCTGTCCTTTTTTACAAATATT
Source organism: uncultured Planctomycetia bacterium (assembly GCA_964511955.1). Taxonomy (GTDB): domain Bacteria; phylum Omnitrophota; class Gorgyraeia; order Gorgyraeales; family Gorgyraeaceae; genus CAZEGO01. The sequence continues at coordinate 336 of CAZEGO010000157.1, forward strand.
AAATTCCTGATAATTGTATAATAAATTCATTTTTTTTAAAACACTTTCTTCCAATTTCTTTTTTATCGATGGCTGTAACTGCTTTATATCTTGATTATTGTCATAATTTTTAAACTTTTGTTCACTTTTTTTACCGAACCTATCTGATTTGAAATGTGAATTTTCTATTACGTCTCTATTGGGTCTAGGATAAGGATAAATAAGTAAACAATGTTTACATTTTTTAAAATTATAAAATAAACCCCGTCGAGTTTGATGGTTCTCGATTATCTGTCCTTCATCTGATTCACAAAAAGGACATCCTTTATATTGAATCTCTTTCTTTAACTCTAGGGTATTAGTGTCAACATAAGAAATCTCTTGCATTAATTCTACAGCCTGATCGTTCATGCTAATCCTCCCTTTTTTTTGCTTCTATTCCACTTAAGCTTATTCCTTTGACTCTTTTCTACTTTTAATATGTCTTTATTTTTATAGCGCATCGCCTTGGTCACAGTTTCGATATCTCTGACTATTCTCCTCAGGCCATCCGGTTCTACGGATGCGGCATGATCGGTCCCTTTCCAGGTACGGTCAAGCGTAAAATGTCTTTCAATATATGCTGCTCCCATGACAAAAGCTGCTATATCAACGGATATTCCCTTATGATGTCCGGAAAAACCAATAGCTTTCACATGGTCCGAAAACTTTTTTTTTAATCTTCTTATCTCTAATAAACATACATTTTCGCTCTCAACAGGATAACTCGACGTACAGGCGTATATCACAAGATCCTTATTTCTGTCTTGTTTTTTAAAGAAATCAATTATCTTGTCCTCTTCTCTCTTAGTTGTCATGCCTAGAGATACGTGTATATCTCCAGAATAATTATCGCATAAATAACCAAGCATTTTAAAGTATGTATTGCAAGCGGAAGGGATTTTAATATATTTCGGTTCAAGTGAAGCTATTTGCTTAGCGGATGTCATATCCCACACAGAAGAAGAGTAAACTATGCCTAGAGACTCGCAATATGATTTCAGTTCCTTATGCTCATTAAGGGAAAATTCCAAAAATTCTCGATGCTCGCCATAAGTATTGCCATATGAATGATGGGAAGAGGGGTGAGGAGAATTATATTCTTTTTTGTTTAAACATTCGCTTGGGTTTCTTTTCTGAAACTTTACAGCAAAGGTCTTACAAAAATATCTGACGGTCTCGATCATTTCTTTTGCGATTTTTATATCTCCCTTATGATTGCAACCTATTTCCGCGATTGTTTTGGCTTGTTTCATATTATTTTATTCTCCTATCAACGTCTCTGAAAAATTTTATTAAATTTCTTATCACTCCTGTTCCGCCATTTACATGAAGAATAATATCCGCTATATTTTTAATTTCGTCTGCGGCATCCAACGGACATGCCGTATAACCTGTGATTTCCATAGCTACAAGATCGTTAATATCATTACCTACATATAATGTTTTCTTAACATCTATGCGATTTTTTTTACAATAAGATAAAAGCGAGTTTTTTTTATTGTCTACGCCATTAAATGCAGGAATGGAAAGCTTCTTGGCTCTTATCTTGACAATATTATTCTTTTCTTTTGAAATAATGATCTGCCTTATACCTGATTTTCGCAATATTTCTATAGCCATCCCGTCTGATCGATTCACGATCACGCTTTCTTTCCCATCCTCTCCCAGTATGACCCTGTTATCCGTCATTACGCCATCGAAATCATATACGATAAGCTGAATGTCTTTTAGATTCAAAGTCTTGGATTTTTTATATTTATTTCCCATTTTATCTTCAGGATAACAATCCTCTATAAAACATGCGTATCACACTTTGTAAATATTTGTTTTGATTTTAAGGCATGCATTATAGCATCTTTATAACAAATAGAGGTAATCAATATCGCATCAGCCTTTATTAGATTTATAGATTTAGGGTTTTTGATCATGAACCCGAACACTTCCTTTCCTTGTTTATCTTGAGAATCGTCAAATATTCCCACAAGTTTAAGATCGGTATCGTTCAGGCACACAAAGGCCACTTCCATCACTTCTCCAGCCCCGTAAAATACTATCTTTTTCGCTCCGGATTCGGAAATTTCCCTGAGCTTCGCTAAAAGCTCTTTCTTGAGATTCGAGTAAAAACTGACTGTATGCTGAAGAAAATCATAGGTAAGACGCGCTTTTTCCGTAAAACCTTTAGGGGTAAGGTAATAGGATATCCTTTTATGGTTTATCCCTTTTACCTTTATATAGCCCTTTTTTACCATCTTCCTAAGGCAGGCGTTTGTAACGCCTACGGCTACACCAAGACTGCTTGAGAGCTTTCGCTGGGAAATAGATGAATCTTTGGAGACTTCTTCCAGTACCTGCAGGTTCCTGAAGTCTTCTGTGGGTTTTAGGAAATTATCCTCGAATCGTACCATAAATGAACGTTCTAAAGTTGAACGATAGTATTCTAACCTCTATTGTTACAGGAGTCAAGTATATAAATTAGTTATTTTTGTTTGAGTTTTTTCAGGTAATCTGAGAAAAAAGCGTAAAAACTCATGAGCAAGACTGCCAATAAAGCCATAACTCCGATTTTCTGCAGAATATTTCGCTTTTTAGGAACGCCTTTAACGGCTTCATCCAATACCTTAACCATTGGTTTAGCGGTGGTAATTTTTAATTCTGAGTTTATCTTGTCCAGATTTTTAACCGTGAAATCGGCTATTTCTTTTGTAAGCACCGGGTCAGAGCCCGTTACCTCTATAATCATCCCTCCAAGCATTTCTTTGTTCTCTATAGAATAACGAAAGTTGGGTTTTTCCTTTAAATTAAATTCCTCATTTATATCCTTTACCATGCGCCGGCTCTTTAATAAAGCGACAATGGCATCGGAAGATGAGCTTCCTGCCTGCAATCCCAATAATTTACCTAAAGAAGAGACACTTGACGAGCCAGTATCAGCAGAGGAAAGCAAACTTACTCTTGAAACGTAATCAACGGGTCGTATTGCGCTAAAAATAAAAACTACAGCTACAGATACAACCACAACCGTGGCTATCTTCTTCCACCATTTTTTGTAGATATTTATGTAATATAATATGTTAAATTCGTATTCCATGATTCACTCCTTAAGTATATTTTAGGTTCAGACTTAGGTTAAGGTTAAGGTTTATTTTTTAAATACACTATAATTGAATTTATCTCTTTCCAAATATTATCTATCAAATCTATATTTGTTTTTAAATCTGTTTCCTGAAAATAACCTACTTTGCTTCCGTATATTAAATAATTTTTAGTTTCCGATAAAGAAGCTCTTGAATTATAGTAAAAATTAACTTTTTCCTTGCTATGCTTCCTACCAAAACCCTCCGCTAAATTCCCTGAAACAGATAAAGCAGATCTTCTTATTTGCGAAGTTAAACCAAAGTCTTCTTTTTTTGGAAGGCTTTCGGTCAAGTAAAAAATCGAAGTCGAAAGATCCATTGCCTTTTTCCAAACAGGCATATCCTCGAAAGAATTATACCGTTTTAACTCCATTTTCTCAACCTCAACCTTAACCTAAACCTATCTTCATCAGTCTAAAGCGGCTATAATTCCCACTCCTACTGCTATGCGTGAGAGTATCTCTACCGTATCTCTCAGTAACTGACCGGGCGGTGTCCAGTATTTGAACGTTTGCGGTATTACTATGGTGTCGCCTCTCTTTACGTGCTTGGACATCATGAATTTGTTTATTGCTTCGCCGTTGGCCCTTATCACGTACATACCGGATTTATCGGCGTGTTTTGTAAGTCCTCCTACCTTGCGTATATA
>CAZEGO010000158.1:0-4087 GCA_964511955.1 uncultured Planctomycetia bacterium
TTTGGCGGAATGTCCTCCGTTACGACGGAACCGGCGCCTATGACTGACCTCTCGCCTATGGTAACACCCATGAGAACGGTAACGTTAGCTCCCAGATAACATCCTCTTTTAAGTGTAACGTCTTTTTTGGCTTTGACATAACTGTCTTTTCCCAGCGGGCTGCGGCCTACATCCATATGCGTGACAATAATGGGCCTCATAGCTACGGTCACGTCATGCTCTATTATTATTTTGCCCCTTAAATCCACAAAAGCGTCCTTGCCTATATGCACGTTATTGCCTATCACAAGGTTTGAGTAGTCTTTTATGGCGCCATGAACTGTAAAATAAGACTCTATATCCGCGTCCTTACCTATGACTGCTCCCATCTGTCTTAAGATAAATTCGGTCACCATGCGATCGGCTCTTTTTAATAAAGTGTTCACATGGTCTATTCTCGAAGTCTTGCAGGCCAACCAGTAATAAAAAAACACACCGAAATTAGATAGACGCATTTTCCTATCCCCTTATTTTATAAACGTTAATATCATAACATCCGCCGGGGAGGGTGTCAATTAAATCACACCCTTGCATGCCATCTCCTCCTTAAAAGATAAAACGGCTCTGTCCACTCCCAGGACCTCTGAAGTGGCTATCTCTTTTATCTTTCGAGCGATAAGGCCTCCTCTCGACGGCCTTATCGCTTTCAGTTTTAGATCACTCAGAGTCACCTTGTTAATTAGGCTTCTGTCAAATCCAAAAATACCCGCTACTTTATCGACATAGCTCAATCTGTCTATAAAATCAACTCCGGTGCCGTTAAAGATACCCGAAGATTTTTTTTCTATTAAGCAGCTTATAATACGGGCCAGGCTTACCGAATAAGTGGGAGTGGAATAAAAATCTTCCGCCGCGTTAATCTTTTCGCCCCTCTTCATGTTATTTAATATTTTCATCATGAAATTTACCCCTCTCGGATCATATCCGAAAAGCTGGGACGTGCGCACCACCGCGCAGCGCTTCGAGAAGCTTAACACGGCGTTCTCAGCCTCCAACTTGGTCCTGCCGTAAACGTTAACGGGGTTGGTCTTATCTTCTTCCGAATACGGGCCGTTTTTTCCATCAAAGACGTAATCCGTCGAGACATATATAAGCCTGGAACCGTACCGGTGAGAGTTTTTTATCACATTGAGCGTACCTTTTATATTCACGTCCTCGGCCAAAAGCGGGTCTTTCTCGCATAAATCCACGTTCGTAATGCCTCCGGCCAGAACTACGGTTTCCGGCTTAAAAAAATCATAAATATTTTTTGCCTCTTCCCCGTCCCTCACGTCCAGATGAGACAATCCCTCATATTCGCATGAACAGTACGTTCCGAGGACGTTCCATTTTTTCTTTAAGGCTTCGTGGTACAGGGCGGAACCGAGGACACCCGAAGCACCTATAATAAGCAGTTTCATGATAAAGCGGATTTAACCGATTCCGCTACGTATCTTATCTCTTCGCGGCGTAACCCGGGATATACAGGCAAAGCAAGTATTTCCTCGCAGCACTTCTCCGCTACCGGAAAATCTCCTCTTTTATAACCTAAATCCCCGTACGCTTCCTGCAGATGGACGGGTATCGGATAATATACGAGCGTGCCTACGTTTCGGCGTTTCAGGTCGTTTATGACCTTTTCTCTGTTTTTTACTCTGACGGCATATACGTGATAAATATGTTTCGCATATTCCGCTTCACGAAAAAGAGAGATGCCCGGACAATCCGAGCCGAGGAGCTCATCATACACGGAAGCATTCTTTACCCTGCTGTCGTTCCAATCGTCGAGTTTTTTGAGTTTTACTCTGAGAACGGCGGCCTGGAGATTATCCAAACGCGAATTGTAACCCTTTAGAATATGTTCGTATCTGTCTTTTCTTCCGCCGTTCCTTAAAAGCCGTAAGCTGTCCCTTATCTTTTCGGAACGCGTAACGACAAGTCCTGCGTCGCCGAACGCGCCCAGATTTTTCGTCGGATAAAAAGAAAAACAGCCCGCGTCTCCCAATGAGCCGATTTTTTTATCTTTATATAATGCTCCATGCGCCTGTGCGGCGTCCTCGATAATCTTGAGGCCATGCTTTTCGGCTATAGCGGACAGGGGATCCATATCGGCGCTCTGTCCGTAAAGATGTACGGGTAATATGGCTTTTGTCTTTCGGGTAATGCTCTTTTCTATTTTCGAAACGTCTATATTACAGGTCTTTTCGTCTATATCGACAAAAACAGGGGTGGCACCGGCCATACTTATGGCCAATGAAGTCGCTATGTAAGTAAACGGTGTGCTAATAACCTCGTCGCCCTTGCCGATCCCGCAAGCCAGACACGCCATGAACAAAGCGTCGGTTCCGGAATTCACTCCGACACCGTAATCACAGCCGCAATATTCCGCGAATTCTTCCTCGAAAAATCGTACCTCTTCCCCTAGGATAAAAGAACAGGAATCTACGGTCTTTTCCACGGCCCTCTTCAAGTCCGCCTCTAGTGGCTTTATCTGTCTTTTTAAATCAAACATCGGTACTTTCATGTTATCCGTTCCTTTTTATGAATTTAAGGACCTCGCCGAACACTGAATCCACCGTAATCTCATCCAGGCACTTTTTAGTGTGGCATTCGGGAAGTTTAAAATTTCTGTAACAGGGCCTGCAGCCCACATCACCGGCGGTGACAACTGCATGTTTTTCCGAGGGAGGATACGGAGAGTATACTTTCTCGTCCGTAGAGCCAAAAATAGACACCGTGGGTACGTTCTGGCTTATAGCCACGCGCAACAAGCCGCTGTCATTACAAATGATCATCGCGCATCTTTTTATAAGAGCAGCGCTCTCCCTTATGCTCAACCCAAGAGCAAGCGGGCATCGAGAATTGACTCTCGATCGTATGGATTTCATCAATTCCTCTTCGTCCGGACCTCCCAATAAAACGGGTACTGCATCCACGGAAGAAATCTTATTAATTAATTTTATAAATTTATCCGGGGACCATCTTTTATAGTCGGCATCCCTGGCGCCGAAAGACGCCCCTCCTCCGGGAACGACCCCGGCAAGCCGCTCGCCACCGCCTATCCCGTTTTGTTCCAAAAAAACTTCTGCTCGTGAGTTGTCAGCATCGGTTATCACCAATCTGGTTTCGCGCGCCTTTCCTTCTTCTGCCACAACCAGTTCAGCTGGCGTAAAAAGGTCGAAATAATAATTTATTACGTGTTTATCGTTAAATCCGGAAAATTTTATTTTACGCGTAAGGAACCTACCCCGACTTTTATAATCGAATCCTCTCCTATCTTTTATGCCCACCAGCCAGCAAAAAAAGGCGTATTCTTTGCCGAGAGAAAGGTCAAAAACCGTATCAAAACGCCTGTTTTTTATCTCATGCCAGAAACGAAATAATTTTCTGATGCAGGCAGTCCTGGATTCCCTCCATAGAACCCTGTAGCCGTCTCTCTCGAACACAAAAATCTCCGAAATCTCGGGGTTGGTCTCAAGAACTTCTTTAGTCCTTATGTTGCATATATATCCTATATAAGAGCCCGAAAAAACCTTTTTAAGCGCAGAAACAAAGGGCGTAGAGAACAAAACATCCCCTATGCCGAACGGGTTTATAACAAGTATCCGCTTAGCCATATGACTATATAATATACCACAAAACGCTCCGAGACGTCTACCATTTTACTCAGGAACCTGTTCCTTTTTTTAAAAAAATAAATTTAAATGCAAGAAAATGATTGTTTAATGTGTCTTATTAATAGAAGGAGGTGTTTTATGCCAAGGGGCCCCAGAGTATTAATGGATAATGCCTGTTATCATGTAATAGTAAGGGGAAATCAGCAAAAAAAAGTGTTCATGGAAGACAGTGATTTTGACTGTTATCTAGCAAAATTAAGAAAATATAAACGTATTTACGGTATTCTACTATACTCTTATTGTCTTATGCCTAATCATATACACATGGTGGTTGAGGTCTTAGGAGAAGCTAAAAAACTTTCTTCTTTCATGCATGATCTTAACAGATCCTATACGGCGTATTTCAATAAGAAATACAATAAGGTAGGTTATCTATGGCAGGGAAGATTTAA
>CAZEGO010000159.1:0-4075 GCA_964511955.1 uncultured Planctomycetia bacterium
GGTGACAGGACTGAAAATATACAACAGGCTATTAAAAAACTTGGGAGATCGGACGGAATTAAAATCAGCAAGATTTCCCGTTTATATGAGACGGAGCCTGTAGGCGGCCCGACTCAGGGTAAATACTTGAACGGGGCCATAGAGATAGAGACCGATTTAAAGCCGAGAGAACTGCTTTTAAGGGTGCAAAAGATAGAGGAAGAGCTGGGCAGAGTCAGAACCGTTAGGAACGGGGCCAGGACTATAGACCTGGACATACTTATTTACGGTAACGAGAGAATAGACGAGCCTGATTTAAAAATACCTCATCCCGGGATGCGTCAAAGAGAATTCGTAATGAAACCGTTAAGGGAGATAAACGATTCTATAAAATGAGAAGCCACGGAAACGTAAAGTCGGTAAGGAAACAGACGGCATTGGCCAGAAAAAAAGGCAAGACCATCGGGTTCGTACCCACGATGGGCTACCTTCACGAAGGCCACGTGAGTCTTATAAGTAAAGCCAGGGCCGAAACGGATTTCGTGGTAGTGAGTATCTTCGTAAACCCGATCCAGTTCGGCCCCAAAGAGGATTTAAAAAAATATCCGAGGGATTTTAAAAGAGATTCGCGGATTTGCCGCGAGAATAAAGTAGACCTTATTTTTGTGCCGTTTTCCGAATCCATATACGGAAAAGATTTTTGCACTTACGTAAAAGTCGAGAAAATGTCCGAAACTCTGTGCGGTTTATCGCGTCCGGAGCATTTTAAGGGTGTGACCACGGTGGTAGCGAAACTGTTTAACATAGTGAATCCGGACGTGGCCTATTTCGGGCAAAAAGACGCCCAACAGGCCCTTATCATAAAACAAATGGTAAAGGACCTTAATATGCCGGTAAGTATCAGGACTTTGCCGATAATAAGGGATAAAGACGGTCTGGCCATGAGCTCGAGAAACGCTTATCTTTCCGCGGACCAGAGAAAGCAGGCCCTGTCCATATATGATTCCTTAAGACTGGCAAGGCGCATGAACAGAAAAGGTATCAAGGATGCCGCGAAGATAAAGAGAGCCGTCAAAACAAGAATAAAAAAGGAAAAAGACACCGATATAGACTATGTCGACATAGTAGACCCGCTTTCACTTGAGCGGGCAAGCAGGATATCCGGCAGGTCATTATTGGCGATAGCCGTAAAGATAGGCAGGACCAGACTCATAGATAATATTATTTTGAGATAACAAAGGAGAGAAAAAATGTTACGCACTTTATTAAAATCAAAAATACACGGGGCTAAAGTGACGGAATCAAATCTGGATTACAAGGGCAGTATTACCGTCGATCCCGACCTGATGGACGCCGCCGACATACTTGCGCACGAGAAAGTACAGGTGGTAAATCTTAATAACGGAACGAGGATAGAGACTTACGTAATCCCCGGCGAGAAGAGTTCGGGGGTTATAGGCATGAACGGCGGCGCGGCCAGGCACGCGGCAGTGGGAGACAAGCTCCTGATAATGTCCTATGTGCTTATCGAGACAAAGGACGCTATAGCGTATAACCCGAAGGTTATTTTTTTGAGCGAAAAAAATTCCGTAACCGGTAAGAAATAAAAACAGAAAAGGAACCTTTTTCATGGACGACGCAAAATATAAGGAAAATCTCAGGAAAAGAATAGATGAGCTGAAGAAAGAAAAAAAAGCGGTTATAATAGTGCATAATTATCAAAGAGAAGAGGTGCAGGATATCGCCGATATAACGGGAGATTCTCTCGCTCTCAGCAAGGCCGCCGTGAGAGCCGACGCCGACGTCATTGTTTTTTGCGGCGTGGACTTCATGGCGGAAAGCGCTTCTATACTTAATCCGGACAAAACCGTTCTTTTGCCGGTTAAAGAGGCGGGGTGTCCGATGGCCGATATGGTTACCCCCGAGCGCCTCAAGCAAATGAAAAAAGAACACCCCGAGGCCGCGGTGGTGTGCTACGTAAATTCCTCGGCCGCCATAAAAGCGGAAAGCGACATATGCTGCACGTCCGCGAACGCCGTTCAGATAGTCAAATCGTTGACGGATTATAAAGAAATTATTTTTATACCGGACAAAAATCTGGGAAGATACGTACAGGATAACGTTCCGGATAAAAAAATAATATTATGGGAAGGTTTCTGCCCGACTCACATAAGAGTGTCAAAGGAGGAAGTGCTTAAATGCAAAGAGGACCATCCCGATGCCGAAACCCTTACTCACCCGGAATGTAATCCGGACGTAATTTCGATAAGCGACCACATATTCAGTACGGGGGGCATGCTTAAGCATGCGAAAAAATCAGCGTCGAAGTCGTTTATAATAGTTACCGAATCCGGAATGCTATATGCCCTTAAAAAAGCAAGTCCGGATAAGAATTTTTATTTACCGTCCGAACGGCTGGTATGCCCCACAATGAAGCTTACGACACTGGGATGGGTGGCCCACTCCCTGGAAAATATGGAGCACGTTATCAAGGTCGAAGGGGAGATAAGAGAAAAGGCCTATAGGTCTTTGGCGCGCATGCTGGAAGTTTCGGGAGAGAAATCCGGGGCGGCCATATCCGGAGTATAATTAGTTCATAGTTGACAGCTCCCGCCGCGGCGGGCAGGCATAGCTCATGGGATATAATTCTGGAGGGATATGAAGAGAGTTCGAATTGGGATAATCGGTTGCGGCGCTATAGGGTCGGGTATAGCGCAATTTATCCGGAAAAAAATGAAAAAAAAGGCCTTGGTGGCGGTTTTATCCGATATAGATCCTAAAAAGGCCTCCGACCTTTCCAAAAAAATAAAACCCACCCCTGTCATAACCAACATAGAGAAGTTAATAAGAAAGAGCGATTTTATCGTAGAATCAGCCGGAATGCACGTTTCCGCCGAGATAGCGGAAAAGTGTGTCTCCCGCGGTAAGAGCGTCCTTGTCATGAGCACGGGTGGATTACTGGGCAGAGCCAACCTTTTCAAAAAAGCAAAAGCGAAAGGCTGTGATATTCATGTTCCCAGCGGGGCCGTATGCGGCTTGGACGGTTTAGCGGCCGCGTCCGTAGGCAGGATTAAAAAAGTCCGGCTTACCACCAGAAAACCTCCCAGAGGGCTTAAGGGGGCACCGGGTTTAAAAGACATCGGGAAAACAAAAAAAGAAAAAATCGTTTTTTCCGGTACCGCCAAAGAGGCGGTAAAGATATTTCCCAAAAACATAAACGTAGCCGCTACCCTCAGCATGAACGGGCTGGGAGCCGAAAAAACAAAGGTAAGGATAATAACCTCGTCCGAGTATAAGAAAAACACGCACGAGATAGAGATAGAAGGCGATTTCGGAAAGATTTTTACGCGTACCGAAAACGTACCCTCGAAGGAAAATCCGAAAACCAGCCAGCTTGCCATATTCTCAGCCATGGCGAAATTGACGGAGGTGATTTGATTATGGATAAATGCAAAAATTTCGATAAGAATATGGAATATTGCACTTGTGATTATGAACCGTGCCCGAGAAAGGGTTTTTGCTGCGAGTGCATCAGATATCATATCAAAAACGGCGGCGAACCCGCCTGCATGAAGCAGTAAATGCAAAATTCGAAGTCGAAATTCGAATTTTGAATTTAAATCTATCAGGGAAAGGAGGTGAATTAAATGGCTGAAAAAGTCCTTAAATGCGGCGTAAAGAAGCAGAAGGGGTATCTTTATTTCATAGATAAGAAAGGAGATATCTCCAGAGCTAAGATGGCACGCGGCGGAAAGAAAAAGAAGAAGAAAAAGAAGAAATAACGAGTGGCTTATCCCGCCCTTTTTCACAAAAGGGCGGGATAACTTTCAGAAGACACCTTTCAACGTACCCTGCCTTAATGACGAATAAGGGATTAACAACAAAATGAACGCGAATGTTATAAAATATATAAATTTTAGGAGAAAGAAAGCAATTAAATCGCTTTCGGAATTAATATCTATTCCGACAATAAACCCGCCCGGCAGAAATTACGAAAAGATGGCTGTTTATCTGTCCGGCAAATGCCGTAAACTCGGCTTAACGGTTAAGCGATATTCACCCTGAAGGGCAGAGCTCGCGGAGCTGGGTGTAACGG
>CAZEGO010000160.1:0-4074 GCA_964511955.1 uncultured Planctomycetia bacterium
GTCGGAGCCGAATACGAACTCTTCGGAGACGATATAGAAGACAGCCCCATAGTGGACGAAGACTATTCGATATCAGGACTTTTAGGTCTCGCCATGATGTTCTAAAAATTTTTTAGTTGACGGGTGAACGAAAGTTCACTATAATAGCTATTATGAAAAAACGCGACCTCAAATTCATAGCGGATAAGATATATACTTTTTACCGCTCCCATAACTATATGCCGTCTTACAGGGAGATCATGCGTATTATAGGCTACCGTTCGAAAAATTCCGTATTTAAGCTCGTAAAAGACCTCGTAAAACACGGCTACCTTATTAAGGAATCATCCCGCCGCCTGCTCCCGGCAAAGACAATAGGGGATATACACATGCTGGGCTATATATCCGCGGGATTTCCGAGCCCGGCGGAAGAGGAGCTCCTGGATACGCTTTCGCTTAACGAGTTCCTGATAAATAACCCGCAGTCGACTTTTCTCCTGAAAGTAGACGGAGACTCCATGATAGAGGCCGGCATAATGCCCGGAGACATGGTCCTTGTCGAAAAAGGAAGGCAGCCCCGGAATAACGATATAGTAATCGCCCGGGTAGACGGAGAATGGACTATGAAGTATTTTCACAAAAAAGGCAGAAAAGTCATTCTCAGGCCCGGCAACAAAAAATATAAACCCATAGAGCCCGAGGATGAGCTGACTGTAGCCGGAGTAGTAATAGCCAATGTCAGGAAATACCGCTAACCGGAATCCAATAAATCTTTTCTCATACCCAAGTGCCATAGTCCATATAGACTGCGACGCCTTTTTTACCTCATGCGAACAGGCGCTTAAACCGTCCTTAAAAGAAAAAGTTCTCGTAACAGGAGGAGAGAGAGGCATAGTAGCCTGTCCCAGCTATCTCGCCAAATCCCGCGGTATAAAACGGGGCATGATGATTACAGAAGCCAGAAAAGTCTGCCCCGAGGTCATGGTGCTTGAAAGTGATTACGAGTCCTATTCGCTATTCTCAACACGCATGTTCTCTATAATCCGCAGATTCACCCCCGAAGTGGAAGAATATTCCATAGACGAGGCATTCTGCGATATAACGGGCTTAAGGCGTGTATACCGCACATCATACGAGAATATAGCCCTGCGCATAAAAGACACCATAGAAAAAGAGCTCGGCATTACGGTTTCGGTGGGGCTAAGCTCATCCAGATCACTTGCCAAGATATGCTCGAAACACAAAAAACCCGCCGGGTTCACCGCCGTACCCGGATATAAGCTCCATGAATTCCTGCCCGGGATACCTCTCGACAAAGTATGCGGATTCGGCTCAAATACAGTGGCCCTGCTTGAAAAACACGGGCTCAAGACAGTAATGGACTTTGTAAAAAAAGATACATCATGGGCAGAGAATATCCTGGGTAAAATAGGGCGCGAACTCCATCAGGAGCTAAGGGGCTTAACCATATACGTCATTTCAAACACCCCGAAGAAAAACTACCTCTCCATAAGCAAGACCAAAACCTTCACCCCGCCTTCAAACAAAAAAGACTTTGTAAAAGCCCAGCTCTTCAGAAACCTCGAGCTCGCACTGGCCAAGGCCAGGAGGTTTCAGCTCTCAGCCGACAGGTTTATCCTGTACCTTAAGACTCAGGACCACAGGACAAAAGGTATAGAGGGCATATTAAACCGTCATTCCGCGTCCATAAATGATTTTTCGGGCATAGCCGCGGATCTTTTCGAGATACTCTTCAAGAAAAACCATCTCTATAGAGCTACAGGAGTAGCGCTGCTTAGATTAAAAAGCGGAGAGATATACGACAGGACTTTATTCGACGACCCCATAAAAATACTAAAATACCGTCTCGTCTCAGAAACCATAGACCACATAAACTACAAATACGGCTCCGGCACCATACACACAGCCGCATCACTGAGAAGCACAAGAGGAAAATACACAGCATCCCCTCAAAAAACTCTCAATATCCCAGAGCTCGATATAAAGATATGAACATTTACATGTCTTCATTCTTTATGAATATGCCCCACAGTCATATTCGTTCAGGTCCGAGTTAAATGAATTAAGAAAATACGGACTATTTATTTTTGATATTCAGAAGATAAGGGATTTTATATGCTGGAAAAGAGAAATGACCCCAAAAACAGAATAGCGATAAAAAGCAAAAGGGACTCACAATGTGAGCCCCTAAGCATTAGATATACGCAAGTTTTACTTGCAATATTAAGCATACCGTATAGCCCTAATCTTGTCAACGCAAATGATTAATAAAATCCTCCATTAAAACCTCATCCGAAATATAAACTTAGCCTCATCCTTTTCCAGCTTAGCCTTACCATGTAACCTGAAAAACTTTACCTTAGTCTTATTCTCAGTCTTTATCTTAAACTCCCGCACCTTAAAGTAAGGATAAAATATATCCACCCCGATAGCCCGCTCCCATTCCTCACGGACCCTGCCCCTGTCATAATCAGTATCCGTCTCAACCCGGCACACCCTTTCATTTACCCAGTCCGTAAATTCCCCGCAGTCGGGAGTTTTCCTGATTCTGATAGAAGAAGAGGGAGATTCAATATTATCTTTAGTCTGATGTTGGGTAATGGCGGGCATCGTTCCGGGATTGACATAACCCGTTGCAATATCAGCATATACGGGCAAGGTGTGGGTTAAAAAAACTAATAGGATTAATATAAGACCCAGACGTGTCATATATGCCTCCTAATACAAGTATACCATATAAAAACCTCACCATAAATTTCGCGAAACCTGTCAGTCGTGGCGGAGCGGCAATCTAAAAGAAATAGATAACATGCCCCACAGTCATGGCGACTGTTTATAGTTGATTATATAACAGATTTAAGACTTAACAGCGAAAGTTTTTTAGAATCAAGATTTGACTACAATTCTCTATCATAAGGGTAAGGCAGGGGAAGAGGGCAATAAATTGACTTTTCCCTATATTTTGGTATAATATACAAAAATCAGGTAGAATGCAAAGGCCATGGGACTTGCCCCGTTCGAACTTATTAAATGTATAATCGGTTCGCACAGGGAGATGGCCTTTTTCTGTCTGTAGATGCACAGTACTTTTAAAAGGGTTTAAGCTTATGAAGATATAAAAAATTATTAATAGATTTGATAAAAGAACAAAATTATTTTTTGAGTAGACTATGAGAAAGTTTAAAATTAAAAAGGAATATATGCGTGGTTTTAAAATTATAGTTATTATTTTAACTTATACAAGCCTTTTTTTAACTACCATACTCTATCCATGCTCTACATTGAGGGTACCGCTAAAGATTGAAGATGAAAGATTTTATAGTAGCTATAAATTTTCTAATTTATTGCATAGACTTACGAAAATATCAGCAGAGGATGTAAACTACTCTATAAAAAATCAAGGTTTGCCAGAATTAATAAGAAAGGCTTTAAGAAAGGATAGAATTGCAAAAAAAAGTAAAACTCCTAAATTAACGATCAAAGAAGTGGGAAACTATTTGATTGAAGGCCGAGAATTGATATCAGAGGAAATAAATTTACAAACTGTAGACACATGGTTTGGTGTAATAGATTTAAGTAAGTTAAATGATATAGAAAGATACAAAGATTCATTTAATCCTATTTCTGAGATTGCAAGAGATCTTTGGATAGCACATTGTCTAGGTCTGATACAAATAGTAACTTCTCATAAAAATTCTTTCAATAGAGTTCCCGAAATATGCAAGGCATGTAAGAAGAAATTTAAAATCAATAAGCTTGAAATGTCATGGCACGAGATGCTTATAATAAGACATTATGTTTCTAAGTTAGCATTAAAAAATATAGATATTTATAATTCAAGAGAAGGCCAGATAAAATTTGTACAGAAACTAAGAAAAAGAGGCGTAATTAAAACAACACACCTTAGGAGTTTTTATCTAGCCTTGAATAAGGATTGGGCTGATGAATTGGATTGGAATACAATAAACCTTCCGCTAGATCAGGGAATAATTATAAGAGAAAAGATAAAAGAGTTAGTCAGTAGCGGCAGAACTCAGGAATATAGAGGCAACGCAGGCCAGATAAGATTTATAC
>CAZEGO010000161.1:0-3984 GCA_964511955.1 uncultured Planctomycetia bacterium
TTTAATTGCGCCATTTGCTTTATGTTTTCCTTCCCGTACATAGCTTCCAGGAAAGAATGTTTAAGTTTGCCTATGCCGTGTTCGGCGGACGCGGTCCCACCGAGTGAGACGGCCTTGTTCACGAAATCCATATATATTGAGTGGCTTTTTTTGAATTTTTCCTCTGTTTTGGGCAGGAGATTAACGTGCAAGTGGTTTTCGCCTATGTGGCCGAATATCAGAAAATCTATACCCGAGTTTTCGAGTTTTTGTTTGTAAAAAGAAAACATTTCCGGAAAAGACTTGTCCGGTACGGCTATATCCGTACCTACCTTAGGGAGTTTATTTCTTTTTATTATTTCGTTTATCATCTCGGGAAGGGCATGACGAAAATTGCGGAGTTTTTCCCTTTCCCTTTCCGAATCCGCGAAGAAGGAGGCATCGCTCAGAGCGTTATGTTTTTCCAGGAGCTCCGTCCATTGAAGAGTTATCTCTTCCTCCTTTTCTTTTGTATAATCCTGCTCGAAATACACCATGGAGTTGGCTTTTTCCGGTATAAGGGAAAATTTCCTCCTCAAAAGACTCAGGGAATTTGTATCCATGTACTCCAGAGAGATAGAATTTTGTCTTTTGGCGTCGTTTATAAAATTCAGGGCGTGTGTTTCGTCGGGAAAAAACATGAAAAAGCTCATAATGTGGTCAGGTTTTTTCCCCAGAGCTATGTCTCCCTCGAGAACAAGCCCTAAAGTGCCTTCCTGCCCTATGAATATATCGATAAGGTCGGTCCTGTCTTTTACATAATAACCCGCGGCGTTTTTTACGTAGGGCATGGAATATGACGGGACTTTTATCTTAATTTCAGATTTTTTGCTCCTAAGATTAAAGGTCTCACTTTTTTTCAGAAATTTTTCACCGCGTTTAATATCTATTATGTCCCCGTTGGATAATGCGACCTTCAGTCTTTTAACGTGATTTCTGGTCGGGCCGTACCTGAAACCTTTTGCCCCGCAAGCATTGGTGGAAACCGTACCCCCGAAAAAAGCGTTGGGTTCGGTGGGGTCGGGGAGGTAAGTGAGCCCCGCCTTATTTAATTCGGCTTGGAGCTCGGACAGTCTTACACCCGGCTGTATTGTGGCGATGAGATTTTTCGTGTCTATATTGATTATTTTATTGAGGGAGTCTGTTGCCAGTATGCTACCGCCGAAAGGGACTCTTGCGCCCGTTACCCCGGTGCCGCCTCCGGATATGGTTACGGGTTCTTTTTTCGCTGAGGCCTCGGCCAGGGTGTGAGAAGCTTCTTTTTCATCGGCCGGGGCAACGACCTTATCCGCATGCCCCCCTAATAGGCCGGACTCATCGGCAAAATAACACTTGATAATGTCTTTATCCGTCTTTATAATCATATTTAATAATCTATCACAATTCTTTCTATGTTAGAAGTATAAAATATTATGGCTTATTTTTTGAGTATATTAATAGGGATAGCGGCCGGCATTCTCAGCGGATTTTTAGGTATCGGAGGTGCGGTCTTGATAGTCCCGGCTCTCGTCTATTTGTTCAAGTTTCCCCAGCATTATGCCCAGGGGACCGCTCTTGCGGCGCTTTTATTACCCATAGGCCTGTTGGCGGTTATTAAATATTATCAGTCCGGAAACGCTAATATCAAAATAGGATTACTTATAAGCCTTGGTTTTTTTGTGGGTGGCTTTGCGGGCGCGCATCTGGCACATTTGCTGCCCGCTGTCGCGCTTAAGAGATTTTTCGGGGGGTTGCTTTTAATTCTTTCGGTATATATGCTTATGGGGAAGTAATCTATGATAAAACCGAATCCTTTTACGCCCCAGTCAGGATGGGAGCCCCGTATATTCGGCGGCAGAGAAGATGAAATATCTTATTTTTCGTCCAATCTTGACGAGACCCTTTCGGTAAGGCCCAATCATCTTGTCTTACTTGGAGAATGGGGTATAGGAAAGACTTCACT
Organism: uncultured Planctomycetia bacterium; assembly: GCA_964511955.1. Lineage (GTDB taxonomy): Bacteria > Omnitrophota > Gorgyraeia > Gorgyraeales > Gorgyraeaceae > CAZEGO01. The sequence continues at coordinate 1,961 of CAZEGO010000161.1, forward strand.
GCTTAAACAGTTTAAAAGGACGGTTCAGGAAAAAGGATATCCGGCCTGTTTTTGTTCGTTGTCGAAATTCACTTCTAAAGACAAACCTCTCGATGCTATGTATTTCATAGCCGAGGAAATGGCTATGGGATTATCTAATCTGAGCACGGAACCGGAATCGCTCCTAAAATCTTTTGCCAGGAAAAAATCTTTATCCCAGGTCCAGACTCAGTTCGCAAAGTTTTTGCTTCAGTTGTGGGCGAGCCAGGACGCGAAACTTGTAGTGGTTTTGATAGACGACCTGCAGAATCTCCTGCCCATCGCGAATACCATAGACGTGTTAAGAGCGGTATTGAGCAGGGAAGAGATAATTAATATTACCCGTTATATGTTCGTACTTTCATCCACTCCCCGAGGGTGGGAGGAATTTCTCGACAAACACAATCCCGTGGGAAGATTTTTCAGGAAAAGACTGATGGTAGAAAATCTGGATAAAAAAGAGGTTATAGATACCGTCGAGGGTACCCTTATCGACACCGGGGTTGTTTTCGAAGACAGCGTGAAAGAGAAGATTTTTGAGTATACATCCGGGCACCCCTACGAGGTGCAGCTCCTGGCCAGTCATCTCTATGATGCGCAGATAGAGGGAAAGGTTAACGACGGTTCCTGGGAAAGTGCGCTCAATAACACTCTGAAAGAACTCGGGAAAGATTATTTTGATTCTCTCATGGGGAAAGCCAGCGACAGGGAAAGGTATTTACTGAAGATATTGGCGGAAGAGAAGAAACCGCTCTCGCTGAAGGATTTTCGTAATATGATGATAGTGAGTAAATACGCAAAAAAATTCCCCATAGCGAACATAAAGAATTTTCTGTACAGACTTCACGATAAAGACATAATAAAGAGGAACAGCGAAGGGAATTTCTATATCCCCGACAGGATGTTCAGGGAATTTGTAATAAAATTTGGTTGACAACCGTTATCACGGGTTATATATTAGTGAGGAAACTAATTTTGAAGGAGGGAAAAGATGAAAGTAAGCGTTAATGAAGAATTGTGTGTAGGTTGCGGGCTTTGCGCGAATACATGCCCTGAAGTCTTCGAGATGCAGGGCGACAAAGCGATAGTAAAAGGAGATGTTGTTCCGGCAGAGGCCGAAGAATCCTGCAAGCAGACAAAAGACGATTGCCCGGTAGAAGCTATAATAATGGAGTAATCTGTTATTTAACGACGAAGCCTGCCTGCCGGTAAGCGGGGCAGGCGATCGAAAATCCGTTGAATTTATATAAATTCAACGGATTTTTTATTGTTTTAAAATTATCTTTTTCGTGTAAGTATTCTCCTGAAACAGAAGACGGCAAGAGTTATTATGCTTGCCCAGGATACAGAGAGAATCAACCAGCCAAGGGGTTTCACTTTTATCCCTCCCTTTTTCTATTTCTTCTTTTTTTCCATGCTATTTTGGTCAGTATGGCCAGCGTACCGAAGAGGGTTACGAGCAGTATGCGCGTACCAAGCACATAAGGCTTATCGGCTTCGGAGATGCCTTTCATGAATATGGTGGGGACGCCTTCCTGGATAAACCAGAACCCGAGTATAAAAAACAGAAACAACGGAGTTATGTATCTTATTATGAATTTGTAAATATCCGGAATTTTTAAATCAGCCCCATGATGTATTTCTTCCCATGCTTTTTCTATACCGAACACCCAGCCGAAGAGGATTGTCTCGACCGTGGCGAAAAGCACCAGACAGAAAGTCCCTCCCCAGAAGTCCAATTCGCTTACTACACCGTGCTTGAGGAAGAATATAGCCGGTTGGCATAAAATAAAAGAAACTATACCAAAGACTATCACCGCTTTGTTCTTGGATATGTTGAACTCATCTTCCAGGAAAGCGATACTGGGCTGAGCGAGTGAAACCGAAGAGGTTATACCGGCCAGGAACAGAAGCGAGAACCAAAGGCATCCGAAAAAGGCGCTCAGCGCTATTTTCTGAAATATAAGAGGTACGGTAACAAAACCCAGGTTAAAAGCCCCGCCCGC
>CAZEGO010000162.1:0-3879 GCA_964511955.1 uncultured Planctomycetia bacterium
CAAGTATACCGCCGCTTAGTAAACCGCTTAGTAAACCTAATATACCGCATGCTATAAACATACCCCATCCGCTCTTATGCACGTGATAGTCTATTTCCTCATTTACCGTCTTATCGGTAAGCTGGCCGTTGTCGTTATATTCATTGATGGTCTCCACATATCCGTCAAAAGTAACCTTCTGACCGTCTTCGTTCTTAGTCTTGCCCCACATATAACGGTATACTTCATTGCCATGACCGTCATACCGTATATTCCTTACGTGCGTATCTGTTCTTCTGCCATCGTTATTCTCATCCCACTGGTCATATCCCCTGAGCCTGCCGGAAGAATAATAATGCATATTATACTGATGGATGGTCTGCATCTCATCTTCATCGGCATTATAATTCGTGAACTTCCCGCCGGTGACCCTACCCATGAAATCATAAGTCATGTTTTCCTTTTTGTAACCTATGTCACTTCTTGTTGTTTCATAAGTTGTAGAGTTCCACCCTATATCATCGGGGTTTTTTTCGTTGTGAACGACTATCTTGGCTTCTCCTACCAGATAATTCTGATTATCGTAACTGTCGGCTTTTACTTTGAAATTATAGACATCTGTAGCTCCGTCTATTGATATAACTTCCAGAACCGTGGCATTTCCGTCGGCTGTAAGGAGTCTGTCTCCGGACTTCAATTCCCCGGCCACTTTCCATTTATTATCAACAGTCCTGTAGCGATGTATGGGTGTGCATTGAAAACTGCCTTTATCCGTTTTCACTTCCACGACTTCTTTCTTGTTCGAGAAAGCATCCTCGACCGTTTGTTCCATCAATTGTCCTGTTTTTGAATCAATTGAATATATCTTGTCTCCGGCTTTTATGTTTTCTATATTAACCAGACCCGACGGAGTATATACTTTCGTACCTGCCACAAAACAGCGGTTATAATGCCATTCTGTTTTCATGTAATAACCTGTCCCGCCTGAACCAATCTCATCGGTTACGTACCCCCAGGTCTGGTCATAAGTCAGGCTGACATGCATGTTAGTATACCCTTTGTTATTCAGTTCAAACGTATTGCAATAACTATCTCCTTTGGCCGACTGCATCCATCCGCTTATACGACCTTTATAAATATCATCTTCCTTTGAAAGATTGTCCGAAGCGTATTCGTATATTTTTGTAATTTCGTATCTTCCTCCGTCTTCCGAATAGCCGTCTATTCCCTCATACAAGAGCCTTCCGTTTTTATCATAGCCAAGTTCTGTCTCTGACCAGGTCAAACAGACGAAATTACCGTATGTATCGTCCACATAGGCTGAAGGGCCTCCCAAGGAAGAATTGAAACCCAGAGTTTTCTCTAATAAAGCATCCATGGTGTACTGAGGCGCGGTATATATAGTATTACCTACAGCCAAGCGCGTATAACTACCGTTCCTGAAAGTCTTAACGAACTTGACCTTATCGGCTCCCGATACTGACCTTTTCTCAACGTTTGTCATTACGCTGACATTGACCGTATAACCACCCGGCTCTATAAACCATTTCTGTCTGTTACCACTCCATACAAAAGCCGCCTTTTCTGTTATGGTACCCGTCTTCATGTCAGTTTCAGAATCCCTTACATCATGGATCTCTTCGATTATACAATCGGTAATAAGATATCCATAATTTCCCGGATCAAAATCTGTAAAATCGCTGTTATAAGCCGACATAGTCCTAAGCCGATTCGAATTATAATACACAAAACCATGCGTAGTCATCTTCCACATGCCATTGACTCTTCCGTAGCTGTCTCTCTGATACGTAATATTCTCCATCTTCCATTCGGGTCCTATACCCCAAAACGAAGCTATGTTCTCGCCTGTCATGTTTCCGTTCGTGTCACGTTTTATAATGGTAATAGACTTATATTCCGCGGTAAGACTGTCCACTCCCCATTCATTATAGAATTCGGTCGTGTATCCTATCTTTACGCCGTTCGAATTCCTGTAATCTTTTATTATCTGCATGGTGTAATATCTTTCATCGGCCATGTTGATATTTCTCACCTCTGTGCCGACTTTATAACCGTTTTCGTATATAGCCCTGGTCTCTTTTTTTGACTGAGGGAGAAATCCCTTATATCCGCCGTTGTAGGAGAAATCCACAAATTCATCTTCCACTTCAACCTGCTTTATAAGCTTATTATCGTTGTCCCATTCGGAATAATATACTTTCCTGCCTGTTTTCAATCTCTTATCGGTAACCGAACTATTACTGAAAAACTCGTACGAAACTATTTCGGTAACTACCCTGTCTTCGCTGTCCAGATATTTGTAGCTCTCTGTTTCGGATATAAGGATTGAGCCGCCTGTCGAGGTACCGGTATATCCCGGTATATATTCCGAGAAAGTGGTAACTGTCATAAGCCTGTACGGTCCCCTGCTGTCCATCCTGTAATCTTTTTTCCTGTCCTGCACGTTGGATTTTACCCATACGGCATCACCGTCGCTGCCGTCTAACATATCGTGAGGGCTCCTGTTAATATCATTTGGGTTGATACCACTGCCTTCGAGACCCGTAGAAGGACACACAAAATCATAATTTACGCTTCTTTCGACAACTTCGTCTTTGTCGTTTATGGTTGTGTAGTTTTCTGTCTTTGAGGACGCTATGAATGCTTCCGCCCCATTAAGCTCTATCCGGTCATAAGTTACCGATACTCTCACCATCTCGGAAACACCGTCGCCGTCGGAATCTTTATATGCCCAGTAAGATTTGGCCCTTGAAGTTTGTATGTAGGTACCCTGCCCGGCGCCTCTCGAGCCTATAACGTCGTATGAATCTATAACCTGCACGGCTTTTCCGTTTTCTACCGTAGTATAGATATACTGGACGGAAGATATTACTTTTTTCTGATCCAGGATTGAACCGAGATAGCTGTAGGTTTCAACAACGCGCACGAACTTTCTGTCTCTTAAATCATTATAAATGTACTGCTGTGAGTTTATTATGTTGGTGCCTCCGATATTATAATATGTCTCGACCACCCTTACTCTTCTTACCCTTACTCTTCTTAAAGAACCGCTCAAATCGCTCTCGTTCGAACCGTTTATGGTTTCATTGCTGTAATAGAGCTTCTGGTAGGTCTCGAAATAAGCAGGATAGGTCACTATATCGTCGGCAATATTATCCGGTGTTCCGTTATCGTCCACGTGTTTTACACAATAATAACTTTCTATTATCTGGACTATCTTATTGTTTTCCAGGACGTTATATACATATTGTATGTTTTCAGTCAGATCCTTGTTTCCGGCTGTGATATGCGACTCGATTACCGTTACCAGGCGATCCCGGCCGTCATACTCGCAAATCGTTTCAAATTTATATGAATGCTGGACACTTTCCAGATATATGTTATCCGCTGTACCGTCAACGCTGTAATTATTTCTCGTCAAAGTGACTATAACGTCTTTGGTTTCGCCGTTTACGGTCTTGGTCATTTTTTCTTTGTAACTATATTGTACACTTTCCAGAACCGCGGTTCCGGAGTTCCATAAGGCAAAACCGCCTAAATCTACAATTCTGCCTGTCGAATAATAATTCTCCGTAACTGAAACTATCTTATCCCCCAAGGAAGATATCTTATCGGTATACATGTATTGCAAGCTGTCCAGGTAAAGATTTCCACCCACGTCGACCATACTTCTTATTATGGTAGCTACCCTGTCATTACCGTTCCTTGATATGACTTCTTTATGTATATACTGAATAGTGTCCAAAAAGCTGTCTGTTTCAGTATAATAAGCGTAGCTCTCTATTACCTTAACTATCCTGCTCTCATATTCAGGGAAACCGAATATATTGTAACCTGTTATATAGTTTTCTGATTTATTGTAAGCGAGCTGCACACTTT
>CAZEGO010000163.1:0-3872 GCA_964511955.1 uncultured Planctomycetia bacterium
ATTAATATTGAAATAAATAATTTCTTTTTCATTTTAGCTTCTTCTTTTTTTTGAAATCCATCATCGTCTTCACGAACACGTTGTACGTTTCGGGCTTTCCTATATACATATCCGCGCCTTCCGAGAGGCTCTTTTTCCTGTAATCATTAAACCCCGTGTAAGAATAGACAATGACCGGTGACGGTTTCACCATATCTTTGATTTCACGTATTACATTCCTTTCGCCAAACTCGCTCTGTTTCACGTATTCCATAAAGAGAAAGTCCGGTTTTTTTGAATGTAGAGCTTTAAGAACGTCCTCAATATTTTCAACACAGATGGGGTTATATCTTTCTTTTTTCAAAAGACCCATTATGTTCTTTACGTTCTCGCTGTCCGCATTATCGAAAACATAGACAGTGGGAACCGTACGTCCGAAAACAACGTTCTTTACCGTGGCCAATAACTCGTCTATCTCGAAAGGCTTCGAGATGAAACCGTCCACGTCCATATCCCTGAATATATCCTCGAGATTGACACGGGCTGTCATAATCAGGACGGGATATTTCGACCTGCCGTTCACCGAGCAAATCTTCGAGTAAAGCTCGATCCCGCCCATTTTCGGAAGGTTTATATCCAGGATTATCAGATCCGGGTTTATCTTTTTCAGTTTTTCCAGGGCCTCTAATCCGTCGAAAGCCGGTATGACGTTATACCCGGCCTCCTCGAGCTGATACTGGATCATCTCCACGAGGTCTCTTTCATCGTCTATAAGTAGAATCGTCTTTTCGGAACTTTCTTCGTCTTTTATGATCTTATTGAAAGTTATGGGTATCCTGAAATAAAAAGTGCTGCCTTTCCCTTCTTTTGATTCTACCCATATCTTTCCCTTGTGCATCATAATGATTTCTTTGCATATCGCAAGGCCCAGACCAGTTCCGCCTTTCTTTACATGATGGCCTTGTTCGATCTGATGAAACTTTTCAAAAATTTTGGATATATCTTCTTTGCTTATGCCTCTTCCCGTATCTTTTACGCATATCTCAGCGTAGTTTTTTTTCTCATCGGCCCGCGAAGAAACTGTTATACCCCCTTTTTCGGTGAATTTAAGTGCGTTACCTATAAGGTTACTGAGCACCTGGTTAAGTTTATCGGCATCGGATTGTATCCGGGGCATGTTTTCCTGGAGGTCCGTCTTTAAATACAGTCCGCTCTGTTCGGCCACTATGGACTCTATATCGACCACATCCCTGATTAACTCATTAATATTCGTCGATTCTATCCTTAGAGGGGATTTCCCCGATTCTATTTTAGACAAATCCAGTACATCGGAAATAAGCCTCGATAAACGTTCTGCGTTAAGCTTGGCTTTATGCAAAAATTTCTTCTGGTTTTCCGCCAATGCAGCCAGCTTGTCGTTAAGGACTATGTCTATAGCTGTTTTGATGGCCGCAAGCGGGGTTCTCAGCTCGTGAGACACCGTAGTCGTGAATTTCGTCTGCATGTCCAGCAGTTCTTTTAATTTGGAGTTGGATTTTTCCAAATCGGCCATACGGTCATTCAAAGTCTTTTTGGCGTTTTCGTTGCGCTTAATGAACCCGTATAGGAAAAAAGACGACAGCCCGAACAACAGCATCAAGAAACTGAGTATAAATAACGTCCCTTTCAGCTCCAGGACCTTGTAATCCATACCGGATTCTATATAAAGAAACCAATTCCTTGTCCCAAAAGATATGTTATTTGTGTAAATCAGGCGCTTTTTCCCGGGGGAACGGGCCGCTATGTCGTTGAAATTAAAAATACCGGAGCCAACTATCTGTATCGGGTCAGCCGGATCGGTAATGTCAAATAAAGCAAACACAGACTTTTGTAAATCCGAACCCCTTCTGGAAGTTATTCTTGTTACGAATGCCTCTACATCCAGAACCCCGATAACAAAACCCCTGTTAAGCGCTAGATTGTCCGATATATTTCTTCGCGGCATTCCATATTCAAACACGGGATAAAATATCATGACTTCTTTCTTCCCGTAATCCCTGCTATAGACACTCATAGGCGCGGAAACCGAAAACCCTCCCGTGACAAGAGAGTTGTCTATCAGGTCGTCACCTAGCATCCTTAAAACCGGGATCCTGGCCGCTCTCATGGGTTGCATATATTCGGATATGAATAAATCGGAAGTTTTGGATTGTTGTGTAGTCAGTAATTCCAGCTCGTTGTAGGGAGCCATGCCATCGGCGGACTGGGAAGGCATAACTTTCTTTACCCACTGTATAGAGGACATGGCCTCCAGCTCCGGTTGCTTGAGTAGCTCGCCGCAGAAAATAGAAAATTCTTCCTTATTGACGTATTCGCTGGCGTGATAAAAACTCACCACCGACTCAAGGGCGTGGACATACGCCTCCAGGCCGGTGACTATGGGCAGAAAAAAGGCGCTTTCGCAATCTCCCCTGAAATGATCCCGTTTTTCCTCAAATACCGCTCTTTTGGACAGAAAATAATAGTTAAGAGAAGCGATTACGCCTAATATGAATATTAAAACCGGAAGGAGGTATATGAGAAACCTGTTCTTTAAATAATCTTTCGCTTTAAGCATACCAACCTTGAGTTATAATACATGTATAAAATCATATAATCGCATACAAAATCATACGAAAGTAGTATAACATAGTACGGCTTAATTTACAAGATTGCATAAATATATATTTAATATTTAGTATATATTTGTTATTGGGATATTTGTTGGATAAGGTCTACTGCCCTGGACAGGGAGCCTCTGTTATTCATTACTGTTTTTCTGGCATTCTTTCCGATTTTTTCTCTGTTTGCCGGGGTATCCAGGAGTCCGGACAAGGCAGTTAATAGTTCTCTTTCATCGTTAATCAGCATACAGCCTCCGCTATCCGTAAGAGCCTTGACAGCGTCTCTGAAATTATAAATGGACTTTCCGATAATTACAGGCTTGGAGAAATTAGCCGGCTCTATGGGATTCTGTCCCCCTTTTTTAACAAGGCTTCCTCCCATAAAGACTACGTCCGAAGCTGAATAGATTTCGTTTAATGATCCTATGGTATCGAGAATATATAAGGGACATGGGACATGGGACATGGGGCATTGGTCCGACAAAGAAGAAAATCTGACGGGTTTGAAATTGTATCTTAAAGATAGTTTTTCTATTTCTCCCGAGCGTTCGGGGTGTCTTGGGGCTATTAGAAGTCTTAGATTTTTATGTTTTTCCTTGAATTTTTTATAACACCTTATGATTATCTCATCTTCTCCTCTGTGGGTACTTCCGGCGGTAAGAAGTATTTCTGTATCTGTCAGCCCCAATCGATCTCTTATTCTTTTTCTATTATCCGGGGATTCTGATAATGCCTGATCAAATTTCAAGCTGCCCGTGACGAACACTTTTTCCCCGGGAGCGCCTAACTTCAGGATCCTTTTCTTGTCTATTTCGGATTGCATGAGTATTAGTGAGAATTTTTTTAATATTCCGGATATTATGAATTTAATCTTCCTGTACCCCATGAAGGACCCGTCGGAAATCCTACCGTTCACCAATATGATTTTAGAGCCGTGTCTGTAAAGAGAGGTTATAAGATTGGGCCAGATCTCTGTTTCCAGGCAAAGAAAAATTTCCGGCTTAACAGTCCGCGTTACCTCATCGGTTATAAAACTCAGGTCGAAAGGCAGGTAAAATATTTTTTCCGTTTTCCCGGCTATTTTACCCGCCACTGCATTACCAGTATGAGTCACGCTTGAAAAAACAAGCCTGTGACCGGGAAACCTTTCGCGCAGAACAGGAGCCAGTATACCGGCGAGTTTCATCTCCCCCACACTTACGGCGTGTATCCATATTATCTTTCCAGTCGAACAATATGCCTTTAGCCCGT
>CAZEGO010000164.1:0-3872 GCA_964511955.1 uncultured Planctomycetia bacterium
CGCTCCGCTAAGATAGGGAGAAGGCAATATATCGAGCCCCATCCCTTCTTCTTTTATTAATTGACGGTCCTCATTCCTGTATATTTTATCGCCATCCCTGTATGTAAGGCCTTTTACCGAGTTTAAGTTTCCGCCTTCTTTGAGTGCCCTTATTAAATCGAAGCATGTGATTTCCCCTTCTCTTCTGACGCAAAAATCCACATCCTCTGCATCTTCAAGAATATCAATATCGGAAAAAGTGGCCGCAGGCCCTCCCAAAACCACAAATACGTCCGGTCTCATACCTTTAAGCCTTCGGGTTAATAATTTAATAAAATAATAATTCATGTCGAAACACGTAAAACCTATTATGCCGGGATTTGTTTTCAAAATAGCCGCCGCCGTCTCATCCAGACTGAGAAAATCCCTGTTCAGAAAATGATGCGCCCGCAAGCCCTTATTTTTCAGGTAAGCCGTAACGTAAGTGGCTCCGGTATAATAACTGAAGTTCATCTTGTCCGGATCGGGAAAGACAAAAGTTATATCGGATCTATTATTAGTAATGCGAGAGAGTGCCATTATTTTTAGCCTTTTTTAAAGCTGCTTTAAATATAAATATCGAAACGGGAAGTAAAATTACCGAATAAGCCATGAGTACCCCTAAATCACCTCTTATCTGCCACAAAGAATATCCTTTTAAGGCCGCGTATCTGAAGGCCCTCAGGGAATAGGTAATGGGCAAAGCGCAGGAGACCGTCCTCAGAGGCTCCGGCAATATGTCAACCGGGAAATAAGCCCCGCCGAAAAATCCGGAGAAAGTCCCTACAAACCATGTAAGCGGCGGTACTTTCTTAAAAACGATTATAACCGCGGCCATGATTATGCTTACGCAACTGAAAGACAAGACCGTAAACAACGTCACCGTAAAAGCCGATAAAAGATTTATATCATCCATTCTGAGGCCCAGAAACAAAAAAGCCAGTAAAAAAAACATAGCTACTCTGAAAGAGGAAAAGACGAATTGCCAGAGGCTCATTCCTACGATAAGCTCCCGCACCCGAACAGGCGTTACGAAGAGCATCTCAAGAGTCCCCGTAATCTGCTCGGTACGCAAATTATGAGAAAAAGAATTCAAAGAAGTCTGAAGGTAACTCGAAAAAGCTATCCCTATTATAACAAAGGGGAAATATCCGGTTGAGTACTCGGCTATATAATTATTCACTGTCCCGCCGAACAGCCTGGATATAAAATAAAAAGTAAGAGTTGTAGTGAAGATGCCTCCGCAATTCAATATGAAAAGCAGTTTATAGCTTTTAAATATCAAAAAATCCCGTCTGGCGAAAGCTATGAGTCTATTTATGGACATCCGGCCTGCCTCCCATCATATCCGGATAAAGCTCTTTTATATCCTTATCCGGAGCGCCCATTGATTTTTTTATCTCATCGATTATCCCGTTCGCGATCACTTTTCCTTCACGCATAAAAGCTATTTTGTCGGCCAGCGTCTTAATCTCATCCAGGTTATGACTTGAGAAAAATACGGTCTTTTTCCTCTTGTTCACAAGTTCCTCTCTTATAAATGTCCTGAGCTCTCCCGCGCTTACAGGATCCAGGTTTTTCGTCAATTCATCTATGAAGATGACTTTCGGATCGTTCAAAAGGGCCCTGGCTACGGACAACCTCTGCTTGATCCCCGAGGGATAACGTTGAAAAATCTTATCGGGCTCTCTTATATCAAGCGTCTTGAATAGTTTTTCCGCTGTTTCCTTTCTGGATAAAGACGGCACTCCGTAAAGCGCGGCGAAGAAATCCAGATTCTGACGTCCGGTGAGCCTCCAGTAAAAACTCCTCTCGTCGCCCGTAACAAGCCCTATGGAAGCATTGATCCTCTCGGACTCCCTTGTTATATCATGACCGTTTATAATTATTTCTCCGCCTGTAGGTAAAATCAAACCGCAAAGCATCTTTATTAAAGTCGTTTTACCCGCTCCGTTATGCCCGGCGAGGCAGAAAAGCTCGCCCTCTCTTATATCTAAATCTACGTTGTCCACGGTTTTTCCTGTCCCTGAAAATATTTTAGTCAATCCCCTCACCCTGATCATCGTCTCTCCCGGATAAGTTTTTTATATTTCGCTCCGGCCGGCTTAAGGCTTCCGTCCTCACGCAGGCATAACCCGAGCTCATTATCCCAGGCTTCGGGTTCGCTCATATCGTCCCAGAGACGCGACTGCCTGGTCCATTGCCACGGAGCAAACCCGGCGCTTTTTTCCGCTACGGCGGAATTGAAATTGTTTTCCAGTTTTATTTCCTGTTGCCTTTCCTCCTCTGGCGTTAAATCAGACTCGTTCCATATTTCCTGAAGCAAAAAAGGTTTGTCTGTATCATCAGGCACCTTTATTTCATGCCCATGGCCGCAGTAATAATCCAGTTTATCGCTCAGGGCTACGCTTTCATCCGAACCAATGGTTATTAAATGTTTGTCGCCCTTAAGCCTGAAAGCTTCGATCATCTCACCGGCCCATGCCTTTAAATCATCGGCATATTTATCATCCAGAAAAGGCTCATTCCACAGGTCCCATGTAATATTAGGTACGCTTTTATATCTTTCGGCCAGTATCCCCGCGAATATTTTCTGGATTTCTATTTTAGTTCTGTCCAGGCAGCGACTGCTATCCCCTATCCAGCCTACGGGATCGCCCATCTCCTCAGGAGCAAGAGTAAAGATATCCGGCTGAAAATAAATACCGTATTTATTACATAATATGACCAGGGAATCCATTATCCTTAATGATTTTTCATCGGGCATTACAGTATCGGCGACTTGATTAAAGTAATCCGGCAATATCAATCCGGTGGCTTTGTAAAAATCCCTGAACCATTTGGGGTGATGATAGTGTATTCTCAGGAAATTCACGCCAAAACTCGACATAAGGCTTAAATCTTTATTTAAATTAACGACGTCGGGATCGACCCACACAAGCTCTCCTTTTTCGCTCCCGTAATAGTTGACTCCGTAAAGATATAACGGCTTTCCTTCGGCATAAAAGTATCTCCCTTGCGCCTCCAGCCGGGGGAAGACTTCCAGTCTTTTCCGATGCCATACCGTAAAACCGTTAGACGCGGTATCCAGGACATTATCGTCTTTTTCAGCCACGGCGGATACCGTGTAAAAATCGTCACGAAAACCTTCCTGAGGTTTCCATTCAGTTTTAAGCGTTGCCCCGTCGTTTGCTTTTATGATAAGGCCGGTTTTTTTTTCAAATAAAACTTTGCCGTTTTCATCCGAAATATATATAGAAACTCCGACTTTTTCGTCTTTATGGCCTGTGTTTAATATATGCGCCTCTATATCGACAATTTCATTCTCCCTGTAGGAAGCATACTCTGTCCGTATCTCTTTGAGCAACACGGGCTGCCTTAAAAAGCTGATTATCTTTTTAAGATTGTCCGCGGCCCCGTCCATTTCGGGATTTATGACGTTAGCCTCGCCTTTAAATGTTAACAGACACCATTTTCCCGGAATATCACCCCCCTCGATATAAGGGTTAGCCCAGCTTTTTACTAATACAAACGGTGACCCTATAAATTCGCCTTCTTTATTTAATATTCTGGCTGCTGAAAGGTTTTTCCTGCATGGTATCCTGAAAGGAAACACATTCCCTTTGGTGGGCTGTATATTATTGAATCTTTCCGATGTCTTGACAAATACGCCTACAGGTGAGCCGTCCAAACCAATAGAGGCTTCTACGCCTAAAATCTCATTGTCAAAAACTATTTCGCGCGCCGTTTCCGCGTATATGTTGTACGTATAAATCCCGATCTTCTCGATCTCCCTATCTATATCGCGATCCTCGGAAAGCTCCCATCCTTTTTCCTTTTTCTTGAATATTCCG
>CAZEGO010000165.1:0-3850 GCA_964511955.1 uncultured Planctomycetia bacterium
TAAAAGCGGACATTTCTATTTTGGTATAATAGGACATTACCATTTTGGGATGACATTTAATACATTGATCATGAAAAAAACCACAATACCTGTCAAGACATTCTTATTCATTCTATACGTTTTTGTTATATTAGAGATAGCAGCCAGGATATTTTTATACGTTTCTCTTAATAATTACCTTGAGAAGTTCATGGACAGGAGTCACGCAGACAGGATTAAAAGCTTTTGCCATATCTCCTTTTTAAAGGGTTCTAACAGACCTTTCGGGCATTTCAGGAACGACCCTATTTGTTATTCGGCTCCGCGGGACGGCAGGTTCTTCAGAGGACCGGAAAGACAGGTGGCTTACCCGAAGGAAAGGACGAACGGGGATGAGATAAGGATTCTTTGCATAGGGGACTCCACCACTTTTAACATAGGCGTCGATTATTACCACAGCTGGCCGTATCTTTTAGAGAGTTTATTAAAAAAAAAATATCCGAAAAAAAAGATTAAAGTTTTGAACGCGGCCATACCGGGGGGCCTGGCCAGGCAGATTAAAAGAATATATCAATTTCATCTGGCGGAATACAAACCCGATATAATCATATATAAAGGCAAGTCCATATTATCCGACACTTATCAGGTTGATAAGCCGGTTTTGCCTTTAGGTTATTGGGTTTGGCGTCTGGTGTACTCCTCAAGGTTATACCGCATGTGCTGTATTTTAATAGATTCGACTATAAGACAGGGAGAAGAAGTCGTTGCCTCACAAATAGTGTACGATTTCTTTCATGGTATAGACAGGAGAGAGATAAGCATAATACGCGACGGCTCAAACAGGACGGATTTCGATATAATCGAGAAAATATCTTCCTTGCATGGCACAAAATATCTCGTGGCCGTAGAGTACATCGGAATGGACGGAGATAAGATAGGAGGAAACTACGGATCTCTTAAGGTTAGCGGAGTAAAACATATCGTACCTCTGCAGGATGCCTTCAAAGAAAAAAATAAAATCACGCCGATAGACGAAATATTCCTGGATGTCTGCCACATGACGGAGACAGGTACTGAATTAATAGCCCAGGAAACTTTTGAATACCTGACAAAAAATTGTTCCGACGTCTTTAGTAATTAAAAAATTTTTTCGTATTTGATGAACCGAGATAAACCGATAAACCGAGACGTCTACCAATCCCATCGGGAACCTGTCCCCGGATCTTGTATAACGCGTATCTTTATGGCATACTTTATATTAGACATATGTTTTAATGTAAAGCCCTTAAGCAAGGGTTATTTTTTGCCTATTATGAAGATGTTTAAAAAAGTTTATAGCTTAAGAATATTTATATCGCTTATCGCGATTTTTATGTTTAGCACCTCATTCGCTTACCCTTCTTCTTTAAGAAAAAATATGCTATTCGATGAAGAGAATGCGGAAATAGCTTCCGAAAGATACGCCGGAGTGATGAAAAATCTTAGCGCCAGAAGCCCAGAGGCGGATTTGTCCGAATACCATGAATATTTTGTCCAGAGATCCTTAGAAGCTGAAGAAAAAGAATATTACGGTATACAGGCCAAAATCACATGGGCGAATCCGGATTATTTTTCAAAAGTAAAAGACAATAAGCTCTGGCCTGGCGCGTATATTTTTTATATCCGCGATAACGCGGCCGGTGAAAAAAATCACATAATAGTCCTGAACGCTAATTACATAGGAGACGATGCGGTATACGAAGAATCTGTCTTTTACGGAGCCAGAAGGATTTTCTGGGAGGGGCAGGGTTTTACCGGGAGAGAAAGCCATATAATAGCCTCAGCCGAGCAGGTATTGAGGTTTTCAAAGGCCGGTTCTTTAACGCCTTATCATAAAGAGCAATTAAAAGCGATGAGTCCGGAACAGTTTGACGAAATACTGTCCGAAAGCTGGAGCGACAGGGAAGAGCATATCGCTGCTATAGAAAAAGCTAATATTTTAAAAAAGACCAATAAAGACGTTATATTCGGTTCGATTATTGATTTGGATGAATTAAAGAATTACGGCCGAACGTTGCGTGATCCCATAAAGATGACATTGAAGGAAAAAGGGGATTATAACTTTGATAATAACCCCGTATTTGCGGTTAACACGAATTTTTCTTTGGTAAAACTCATGAATACGTTTGTCCAGGGAATAAAGATACACGTGGATATTCGCGACAAGGACCCGCAAAAAACAAAATCGATGCTCGACGCGGTTTTATCGGTTGCCTATAAGTATAAGTTGCCGCATAAAGTGACTAATAGTTTAAGTGCCGCCGACAAGCTGAAAAGTTCGCAGGCGGGGAAAACAGTCACCTTTTATATGTTGAGACAGGCCGAGGACGGAGACGAAGCTAGGGGCGAATTTCTCACAAACTACGAAGTACGACAGGTAATAAGTGAACTGGATTCAAAGCTCTTAGGTATTTCCGGCCTTGAGTCAAATTCTTTCGAGAAAACCGGCGGAGAAGTACCTATGGGTGAATCCGGGAGAGTAGGTGTGCGCAGGGGCGCTATGTTCGCGGCTTTTTTCGCGAATGTTGACGAAGGGAAAACTAAATCGAATCTGCGGCTGAGAGAAATTTCCGTTGATAATAGATCCTACGGCAATCAGTTTGTTTCCGATAATATTCTGGGAGCGGACGATAAAGTACCCGAAGGTTCCGGTGTGATTATGAAGCGTCGGATAGATCCTGTCCTGGATAAAATCTTCGAGAATAATAAATTCAAATCCATACGCAAGGACGACGATCCCGACAAGATTTCCGACGGGCTGTCCGAAAAATTAAACGAAATGTTGGCGCGAAAAACAAAGAGGCCCGTTAAGGTAAGACCTTTTTCAGGACATAAAGGACGTAATGAAAAGGGTATTTATCTGGCCGATGTGGACGGCGAGACGTGGATGATAAAGATAGGGGATTATCCTTCCGGAATGGAATACGGAACCGCCGGTACCGTATGGGCTAAGGAATTTATGATTTCCGAAAAGGCAAGGGATAACGGTTTCCTGCGGGAAATACTGGCCAATAACCCCGTGGATTTTCTCAGGAGCCTGGGCAGAGAGAGGGAGGCCTCTTTTCTGCGGGAAAGCCTGGAAAAAGGCGACTGGAATGTCCTCAGAGAGTGCGTCGAAAAAAATTTTATGAAGGACGGGTATTTATTCACAACCGTAAAATTTGAGAAGAAAACATCTACATGGAGAAATTTAAGAGGCAAGAAAAAACTATTAGGGCAATTGGAAAATTTGAGCGTAAAATTGCACGATTCGGGTATAGTGCACAGAGATATCAAACCCGACAATATTCTGGTTACAACGCAAGAAAAAAAAATAAGACTGATAGATTTTGAGAATGCTGTTTTAATAGAAGACGGAGAGCTTCTGACGGCTCCTCTCCCTATGATGACGGAAAGTTATTCGAATCCTTGGCATGTCAGCGATATTTATGCCTCAATGGAAAAAAACGATATGGCCCGGTGGTTTTATTTTCAGGATGAGTTTGCTTTTGAGTTGCTTAAGGCTGAGGCGGAAGAAGGATTCAGCTACCTGGAGTGGCAAAGCGCCATCAGACGGGATGACGATTTTTTTACCGAAGGAAATACCCTTGAAGATTTTACGGCCAATCCAAGAAAGATTATTATTGTTCCCTATAAAGCAATACCAAAATGGAAGAAACAGTGGATTAGAGTAAAAATAGCCCTTGGGTTAATGAAGAAACAGCCTCCAACCGTGGTTTTACCTCAGATTGAAAAGATATCCGTTTTTACCAGTCTATAATTTATGGCTTAATAGACAAAAAAAATCCCCTGAGGAATTTCTCCCTCAGGGGATTTTATGTTTCTATGATGA
>CAZEGO010000166.1:0-3847 GCA_964511955.1 uncultured Planctomycetia bacterium
TTTTCAAGATACCGCCTTATATACAACGTCATGCTGCCGTACTTTAGCTTTAACTCTTAGCCCTATTTCCTGTCCGCTTGACGCTCTGACTATAGGCGTATGGTCTAACTGCATGGATTTCACTACCTGGTCAAAATCGGTAGTGTGCCCCTTAATCATTATCTTATCGCCCTCGACCAGGGAGCTTCGCATCAGTTTTATCACGGCGGCATCGACATGCGGAAAATAATGCGTGATCGTACCTATCTCCTCGAGCGACGCTTCCGCCGCCAGGCTACTCTTTGCCGGCGCCTTTTTCCGGGTCGCGGTCCGTTTTTTCCTTTGAGTTTTCTTTTTTGCCGTCTTCCCGGAGGTTCTTTTTGCGGTTTTTTTTCTTTTGGCTGTTTTTGAAGATTTCTTTTTAGCCGAAGAGGTTTTTTTCTTCGTTTTTTTCTTCGCCTTTTTTTGTTTCTTCACGCGGCACCTCCTTTTTATATAAAAACTCCCTGAACATTTTACTGTATTTACTCCAGTTCGAACCGGGGTCATTATATGTCCTGACAAAGAAATCAAAACCGTTTATCTTTGCGTCCAGGTTGTCGACGTGATGCAGTATCACCGCTTCCAGGCACATGGGCCTTTTGGGAGAACCCCACTCCTGTTCGCCGTGATGGCTCAGAATAACGTGAATTAGGATGTCTCTTAAATCGCCCGGAAAGCCTTTTATCCTGTTTATCGCGTCCTCCACCATGTTCACTCCAAGGACAATATGCCCAATCAGCCGGCCTCTGTCGGTATAATAGAAACTCCTTTTATATGAAAGCTCCTCGATTTTACCTATATCGTGTAAAGCCGCGCCGCACAGCAGAAGATCGGAGTTTACGCCGGTGTATCTTGCGGCTATAATATCGCACATCTCGATGCAGTTTAACGTATGTTCGAGCAGGCCACCGAGGTATGGATGGTGGAAGTCCGAGGCCGCCGGCGCCCTCTTAAAAGCTTCCTTTGTATCCTCGTCGCTGAAAATCATGTCGATAAGTTTCTTAAGAAAGGGGTTTTGCAATTTCGACAGGGCGGAAATAAACGAATCGAACATGCCGTTTACGTCTTTGTCGACGCTGGGTACGTACAAAGAAATATCCACGTCGCTTTCGCTCAGTTTTTTCAGTGCTTCTATTTTGAGCTGTGGATATCCTTTGTATGATTCCACCCCGGCTTTTACGTAAAGGAAATCATCCACTTCAAAAGAGTCGAACATCCCTCTGTTGGCGTCCCACCTCTTGGCGTTTACCGTACCGGTGCTGTCGGCCAATTCCAGGGATATGTAAGCCGAGCCGTTTTTGGTCAGGTCAAATGATTTTTCCCTTACAAGATAGGCTGACTCAATTACTTTGCCTTCACACAGGTCTTTCACAAAATGATGAACCATAAAAAAATTATACCTTAGTTTTGCCTTTTTTTGAATAGAAAAGATTGATAGCGTCCACCACATCGCCGGGCTTGTCGACTATCTGAAAAATATCGAGATCTTTTTTTGCGACACGCCTGTTCTTGAGCATGTTGGTTTTCATCCATCGCAAAAGGCTCTGCCAGAACTGTGACCCCACAAGTATCACCGGGAACCTGTCCATTCTTCTGGTCTGTATAAGGGTAATTACTTCGAAAAACTCATCCATGGTGCCAAAGCCGCCCGGGAATATCACGACGGCCTTTGCGTATTTTATAAACATGACCTTTCTGCAGAAAAAATACCTGAACTCTATAAGCTTGGTCACGTATTTATTGGGCCTTTGCACTACCGGCACCTCTATGTTCAGGCCTACGGAAACGCCTTTGGCTTTTTTGGCGCCCTTATTGCATGCTTCCATTATGCCGGCGCCGGCCCCGGTTATTACGGCATAACCTTCTTCGGTTAAAAGACACGCTGTTTTTTCCGCGAGTTTATAAAATTTATCTTTGGGCTTGGTGTTGGCCGACCCGAACACTGTAACGGCTTTTCCCACCGTGGATAACTGCTCGAACCCGTCGACAAATTCGGATATTATCCGAAACATACGCCATGTATCACCGGTCGTAAAATCCCTCAAATTCTCCATTCATCCTCCTTAATGAGTTTATACCTAAAATTATTGTAATTGCGCTAGTCCGCCACTGCGGACGACGAAGCAATCTCGGAGAAAAATGTTTAAAAAGATTTTTAGCACAAATATGCTGAGATTGCTTTGCTCCCCTCGCAATGACAAAAAAAGCGGGCTACTCCACCGGTTTATTCATGTAATCGCTGAAGTCTACCTCACCCGTAAGCGCCTGTTTGACCATGCGTATCCTGTCTGCTATAGTAGGATGAGAACGGTAACGGTAATTCATATAAGGTTTTATCGGCATTTTTTTATGCTCCTCCTTCATCTTCTCCAAAAAGGTAAGCATGGCGTAAGGATCGTAGCCGGATTCTTTTAAATACCTGATTGCTATCCTATCCGCCAGCGCCTCGTCTTCCCTGGAATATGTCATCACCAGCTGGCCCAGAGCGGAATCTATCTTTCTCATATCCGTCGCGCCGGTCCCGGATACGGCCATAAGCACCTGCAGGACGGTATAACCCAGTCCCCCTTGGAGCCTTTTCATGGAATGCCTGGCCACGACATGAGCAATCTCGTGCGCTATAACGGACGCTATCTCGTCGTCACTATCCACCATGTCCACAAGCCCTTTAAAAAGATATATATATCCGCCGGGCAAAGCGAACGCATTCGGCTCTTCCCTGTCTATAACCTTGAACGAATAACTGACCTCCTGCCGATCCGAAACTGCGGCTACTTTTTTGCCTATCCCCGCCACTCGATGAGTCATCAACGGGTCGGGATCCAGTTTTACGTCGGGATTTTCTTCCAGACTCTTCGCTATCTTCCTGCCCATCTCTATTTCTTTTTCCGTACTGAAGAGCATAGTGTCTTCTTTTCCGGTAACCGGATTATACTCATGAGTTACACAGCCGGCAAAAACAAAAGAACACAATATTAGAAAATATAAAAAATTCCGCATACAGGTTAAGTTTATTCCAAAAAAGCTCTATCGTCAATACAATATTGCACGCTTCAGGCATTGCACGCCCCATGTGCAATTCTTGTATTTTACACTTAGATTATTCTAAAAGCCGGTTAGCTGAATATCAGTAAAGCCGCGGCGAGGCCGAAAAACAACATCGCGGTCGCCAGTTTCACCGCACCCATGCGCCTTTGCATAAATCGCGAAAAGGTCTGTGAAGTAGCGCCGAAAAGTCCAAAGAGAAATACAACGATAAGCGGGGTTATAAAAGCGAGATTGTACATTATGAGATAGGAAAGCGCGGAAAATCTCTTCTCGGGCATCTTCAAAACAAAAGCTATCGTCGGCAGATAAACCTGACCGGTGCAGAACGATTCCAGAATAGATATCATGAACCCGGCCGTGAAGGCAATCCATACTATCTTTATGAATCCTTTTCTTCGCTTTTGCCTGTCCTGCCTGAAGTCAGACCCGATAAGGCTGTGTATCTTGTTTTTTATGGATTTAGGCAGTTTCAATATTATATTCTCTGTATCTTTAGTCTTTCTGTAATTAAAATAGTCCGCCAAGCTGAAAACACCCAGGAAAAGGGCAAGTGCGCCTATCGCAAAATTGATAAAGGTCATTACGTAATCGAAGCCCTCTATCGACCTTAAGAATCTGAATATACCCAAGCCGATCAACAGATACGAAATAAAAACCGCCGCGGTAAAAGAAGTACCGGCGAAAAACATCTCTTTTTTTCTGTAACCCGCCATGGCAAGGAATGACACGAAAAAAACTATCGTGGTAAAAGCACAGGGGTTCACCCCGTCCAGAAGAC
>CAZEGO010000167.1:0-3813 GCA_964511955.1 uncultured Planctomycetia bacterium
CATCCGATGTGCCTGCCCGGAAGATGATTTGGTCGGCTGTGGGGGTGTCTTTGTAGATGTCGAGTGGGGATGCGGGGGTGATTGTGCCTATGCCGACGTTGCCAGCTGCGTTAGCAAATAAGACCGAAGACCCATCTCCTGCTTCTAAATTCAAAAGATAAGATCCTCCTCCATTCCCCCCGGAAATTACTTTTAATCCATGTCCGCCTGTTGATTCTGTGTTTTGTATAATAGCAGCATATTCTTCGTCAACTTGTCCATAAACATTTAATAATGTGCTCGGCTCCGTCGTCCCGATACCAACATTACCGCCTGAGACCACCAACTGATCCGTTCCTACGGTAAGTCCGTTGGATACCGCGCTTATTGTTTTATTCGACAGAGTCTGGGTGTCCGTGGTTCCGACTATGTCGCCTGATACGCCATGAGTCGTGGTCAGGGCCGCGTGAGCGGCTATATCAGTTGATATCTGCGAATATACTGTAGTCGAATCGCCTTCTGCCTTGTGGAGAGAATTCCAGTACACCTTGTCATCTCCTGTCATATGGGTTGTGGCGTGTGAGCCGGGCATGAGGCCTATATGGGTATGCAGTTCGGTCGCGCCTCCGTCTGTAAGGTCGATTAAGTTTGTTTCGGAGAGAGCTGTTGAGCCTACAGTCAGGGCGCCGTCTATCTGCATGGCTCCGGACTCGTTGAGTGAGGCGATTTCGTTTGTGCCTGTGTTGTCGTAAATTGAGAGTTTATAAGAGTCGGTTGATGTCACGTCCAGATTCATGGACATATCTATCTCTGTATCTGTGGGATCCGTAAAATCGTTTCCTCTTAGGATAATCCTGCCTGAGTCACCGTCCGCGCCTACTGTTGTATTATCCAGGATAAAATCAGGAGGCGTGGTTGAGGCTATAATCAGTGTGTCTGTTAAAGTTCCGCTTGTGTAAGGTAGGTATTTCGCGTCGGCTTCTGATTCGGTGTAATAACGATTATCTAAATCATACGAAGCTATGGTCTGTATATGACCGTAGGTGTCCAGTGTTATATCCTGCAGAACGGTGCCGTCTGAATTGTCTACATCAGACTGATTAGAGGTATCGGCGTGTGATACGCTGTCGGCAGCTACGGATATACCGCTTCCCGCTCCCACGGCCAGGCTGGAGCCGCTTCCACCGGTAAGACCGGCTCCCGCGGCAGTAGAAGCAATGCGCAGATTTTCAGAACCGTCATCCTCTAATCCCGTACCGGCAAAATCAGATACATCCACGTTTATCTGATTGCCTGAAAAAGCAAGGCCGTCCCCTGCCTGATAGACCTGGCTGCCGGCGAACTGTACAAAATCCAAATCAGTGGTTCCTAAAGAGACTGAAGCGTCATCTATAGAACATACCCACGCGGTGTCAGCGTTAACAGAGCCTTCTTCGACGAATACGGCGGTCTGTTTCACTTCGGAATTGTCATCCGCGTCCGATGTCCTGACCGGAGCGCCCGCTGTTACGGTGTATATTCCGTTTTCGGAAGGTGTTGCCTGATCCTTTACCAGTATACGATCGCCTTCTGCGAGAGTGACGCCGTCTATTGCCTGTCCGGTTGCAAAATCAGTGGCTATATTGGCGGCGGCTGTGGTGGATGCCCTGACTGAATTTTTCCATTTTAGACCGGCTATCGAGTTATCCACGTATACTTTTACGGCGTTTTGTGTGGGGAGGACCGAGTCTGAGGTACCCAGAGTCGTAGCAGTACCTATAGCTGATCCTTTAAAGTTATCGACTTCTACGTTTGAGAGGGTGTTGTTGTCTATATCTATTGTTTTATTGGTCAGTGTTTGTATATCTGTAGTTCCTACGACACTTCCCGATACACCGTGAACTCCCGAGGATGCAGCTATATGAGTGTCTATCTGAGCGTGGGTGTTTGTGCCTATATCGCTTAAAGAAGCGTGGGAGCGATTTGTTATCTGAGTAATATTATCCAGGGTAATGTCGTTTGCTACTTCGTTGTCCGCCCAGGGGTTGAGAGTGTTGACCCAGTTAGCTGTTATGGTCTCCGCTTCATCCAGCATGGCTATACTTGCTACGTCTGAGAGGTCGCTTGAATCTATCTGCGAGCCTCCTACCTGTATCTGGGTGGTGGCATTGAGATAGGCGGCGTTAAGAGTGCCGTCCATTCCCACGTCTCCGTCTTCGTCTATGTAGAATCTTGTGGCATCGTCTGATGTGCCTATCTGAAAAAGAGTCTCATCGGCTGTGGGGGTGTCTTTGTATATGTCGAGTGAGGCAGCTGGGGTGGTGGTGCCTATGCCGACGTTGCCGGTTCTATCGATTCTCATTTTTTCACTTAAACCACCGTTACTTACTAATGATGTCCAAAAAGATAATCCCGAGCCTCCGTTTCCGGTAACATTATCATGATATAGCTTAATCGCTGCATCACTATAATCATCATTGGATGGGTCCGCTTGGTCAGCGTACCACCTTCCGTTAAAATATAGTGTCGCCTGTATAGCATCTTTAGTCGTGTTATTATCTGTGTCACTAATAGTTAAAGTAGGTGTACCACTGCGAATTTCCAATTTACTTTCCGGTCCGGTCGCTCCGATGCCGACGTTGCCTTCTACCAAAAGACCGTTGGATGGAGCGGCAGTTGTATCATATCCGGAACCTATAGTGGCCCCACCCGATACCGCGAGTTTAGAGCCTGGTGACACTTCTCCTATACCTACTTTGCCGTCTGAAGTAATAGCCAAGCGGGAAATAGTAGGATCGGTACCCGCATCGCCCGATAAAACTTCAAATGTTCCCCCAGCATGATAAGCATTGGCCAATCCCCAGTTTGCCTGATCATCACCTGTATCGTAAAATCTAAGATAGCCCGAATTACTCGTGTTTATGGATATGCCGTCTACATTGCCCACATTAACACTGAGTTTACTCGCCGGCGAATCTGTTCCTATGCCTATATTTCCCGATGACTCAAACATTACCGAATCGCCTATAGCGTCCGATGAAGTAAATTTACTTATAGCTCCCGGTGTACCGCTCAAGCTTCCTCCCGTGGCAAGAGTGTTGCCGTTCCATTTCAAAGTTCCCGCGTCATTATAAAGCATGGCGGATGTGGAGGAAGGTATGTTACTAGCTATATTAATAGCTCCGTCTTCTATTTTTAGGATTCCTGATTTGTCGACTCTTATCTGATTTGCTCCGTCACCGTTTTGTACCAGGAAGAGGTCTGAGTCTGTGTAAGCTGTTACGCCTGATGCTCCGGCTGTGTGATTGGAATCTAAAGTCAGGTTAGAGTTATCCGTTATAGTCGATACGGTAAATATCTCATCGTCTATCTTTATCGCGTCTCCTTCTTCCAAGTCTGTCGTAAAGCTTGTGCCTGAGCCGGTGACAGCGGCGACTCCTGAATTTACCGATACAGTACCTGCCAAAGCTGTATTTAAATTACCCATTATGTTCAGATTACCCGCGGGCGCATTTGTGCCTATACCGATAAACCCTGTATCTTCTATGGTAAAATTAGCCTGCGTTCCTCCTGAGTTCTGAAAAATTATCTCTGAATTATAACCGCGCGACCGTACGATAGACGTCTGCACATAATTATTAATCCCTGTGCTTACATTTCCTACGGCGTTCAAATTAGTGACCTGCGCTATACCTGCTACCTGTAAAGGGGCAACCGGATTGTCCGTACCTATCCCGATATTCCCCGTAGTCAGAATATTCTGAGAACCGAAGTCAGGTGATATCTTGGTGCCGGCTATCGCGGCTGATGTATTTACATCGGCATTCATAATAGCGCCGTTTAATATTTTAGCCG
>CAZEGO010000168.1:0-3798 GCA_964511955.1 uncultured Planctomycetia bacterium
AGCGCGGAGTAAGAGACTGTTTGTTTTTGTTTAAGGGCGCCATAGAATGATTCCACCTTTCCGGATAATCTAAACTTATATTTAAAAGTATAATTTACCTGGTAAGTGTCGCCTTTTCGTATATACTCTTTAATCCTGGATATGTCTCTTAGATACCTCTTGAGAGAAATGTTGGGACGCAGATTTTTTATCTTATAAAAAGTTCTCTTCTCTCTGTCCACGCGATTATTTTTCACCAGAATCGGTTTTTTATATATGCCAAACCACATCAAAGGACGACCGGACGGCTTAAATAAATCCGACAAACTCTCCTCAAACGCAAACCCTGCTTCATAGGAAATAAAACCTGCCGCGTAATAACCCCGGGATATGGCGTCTTCTATCTCCGATAATGACTTAAAAACTTCCTCAAGTCTATAAGCGGCGACTATTTTTACGGGTTTAACAAAAAGGTAGGAAGAGCGATTTTCCTCGTCAAACCTGTTAGTCTCCAGAAAAACAAAATTTTTAGAAGGATATTTGGGCATCAATCTTCCTCCACCAGTAAGGACACCCCGTCCATTTCTGAAAACTCGATATCCAGCCTGTCCAATATGGTGGGCAGTATATCTATAGCGCGTCCGTTTCTAATGTCTGAGGAATCATTGGTGGTGAGAAATACATACGGGGCGTAGTTATGATGCGTCTGCCCCTCGTCAAAACCATGATCGGAAGTTACGTACACCAGCGTATTATCATAAATCCCCAACTGTTTCAACTGTCCTGTTATCTTCCCAAGCCACTTATCACAGGTAATCAGGCCGTCATTGTATTCCCGTGAATTCTCCCCGAACTCATGCCCCTGACTATCCGGTTCCCTGAAATGAACGAACAAAAAGAACCTGTTCTTATGATAAGTCTTTATGGTCTCCAGCGCCTTTTCCCCCACCTCTTCCGCAGGGCCCAATCCTATCTTAAAAAAATCTATTTCTTCCCTTGCGCGCGAATACGGTAAATCAAAACTTTTATTTTTCCCCGCGAGCAATACGGTAATAACAGGGCCTATATCCGGTTCATTCTTAAGGCGCTCGAATGCAGTCAGGCCTTCGGGAATCATACCATAGACTCTATTGTTTATGACCCCCGTGGTTTGTGGTTCGCATCCTGTCAGAATCTGGGCCCATCCCGGGGTAGTACAGGTCTCGCCCACGATATCGATATCTACATAATTCCCTTTTGAAAACAACTTTCTCAAATTAATCAGAAGACCCTCGGATAAAAGTTCTTCGACATGCTGCCTCTGAGCCCCATCCCAGCCTATCAATATAATGTTATCGCTGTCCTCGCAATAAACATAACCTGAATATGCGGACAAACAAAATAATACAAAAAATAATATTGATATTGTCTTCATATTTACTCCGTATATATGTTACTACGCAAAAATGGCTCGCACAACCTAATAAGAAATTATTTTGAACAGTTCGTCCGCTAAAAAATTTCCTGCCATAACCTGGCCCAAAGACGTAAGATGGACACAATCCCACCATAAAAAACCTTTATCATAGTTAGCCGAAAGATACCTGTGAAGATCTATTACAGGTATGTCGTATTCCCGGGCCACATTCATCATAGTGACATGCATGGGCAGTAAAGGATTGCTCTGCTCGAATGAATTCGCCTCTAAAACAAACACGGTGCGGATACCCCTGTTATTGTTGATAATAATAAACTTTTTCAGATATTTCGCGAATACATCCTTGTCTCTGTCGTTATTCGATAAATTCAAAACCATAATATCTATATCGGAAAAAATGGTTTCGCCGCCGTAAGAGTAAAAAAGTTCCTTGGTATCCGCGGAAGGTATAGCAGCATTGATACATCTATAAGCTTCGGAAGGATTCAGCTCGTTCAGGCGTTTCTCCATGTTTCTGACCAGGCTCAAATCTTTCATTTTCGCACCAGCGCCCCAAGTTTGAGAAGTACCTATAACCAAAATATTACAATCCTCGTCATCGGATAAAGATAGCTTCTCACGGACATCTCTAACCTTTTGTTTTATAAAATCTTTTTTCCAAGTCTCCTCTTCTTTTTTCAGTATCTTATCGTTCTTTATATATCTCCCGCTATAATAATTTGATACATAAAAAATCATGCATGATACTAAAAACAGAACCGAATTAAAAAGAATCACGACAGAAAAAGTAAACCCCCGGCTCTTTTTAGAGTGAAGAAGCGAGAAATTTACGGCCATAAGCATGATAAACAGCGCGAAAAGTTCCAGAAAATAAAGCTTTTCGTTCTCAAAGTCCTCTCTCAGTAATATTTCGCCTTTCGCGTCTTTTATCAAAATATTGTCTATGGCTACGTTTCTAAAAGCTCCCTTGAATCCTATAAAGCCCTTTTTGATCTCGCGGTTTTTGAATTTTCTTATAAAGCCGCCGTTTAAGCATAAAGAAATCTCGTCTCCCGCGAATAAAATTCTGACGTGGTTTTGCTTTTTAAAAGCGTGGTTGAAACCCCTTATATTTTCAGAGTCGATAAATCTGCCTAAATAATCGGCCTCAAAATACATGCTCTCAAAATATCTGTAATTACTAAATCGTATTCCTGAAAAACCGCTATCGTCTTTGGAAAAAATAAAATAAAAATACATGGGGTATCTGAGGAAAAAATCGAACTCCACGATTTCGGGAACTACTTCTTTGTAAAAAATTAACTCGTGATAGCCAAACCACTTGGACAAATTCAGCCTTTTTCCCTTCAATGCCTGCGTAGACCGCATGAAGTTTTCATCGCCCATTAAATCCCTGAAGACATAGGATTTCAAGTTTACCCATTTACCGTTATTATAAAGAGTGTTCTCTCTTACACAATAGGCCTGTGACAGAAAATGAGCTGTCAAAAAAGAGAGGATCAAAACCGCTGAGAAAAGCAAAAATTGTTTACGTGTATAATTAATCATGTATTTCTCTCGAAAAAAGACCTGACAAAAGCGGTGAAAAGAGAGATTAATAACAGCGCGCTAAATAACTTGTATTTAGCAAAATAAAAAACTACCTTATAATCCCCGCTCTCGGGCGATAAAAACATTACCTGTCCGTCTTTATTCCTCAAATCAAGTTCTTGGTTTCCACAATAAGCCTTCCAGGCGGGAAAATAATTGAATCTCGCGATAATCTCCTCGCCCTTTGTCATGTTAGTGAGTTTAATGACTTTTGTAAAATAACTTTCCCGTTCTATCCATCCTCTACCAAAACCCGATGTTTTGAGCTCTTCCGGGGAAGAGCTAAGGTGTTCTAATATGACGTATATGGAATCTTTCCATATCCTTCCAAACCTATCGGGATATTTCGCGAAATAATCTTTTGAGATATCGGTATGAAGCACCAGATATTTAACGCCCCATGAGCGAAGCGTATTTTCTATTTCCTCTATGCGGTACTCCGAAATAAATTTCCCTTTATAAACGCCCCCTATAAGCGCATTGCCCCTAAAAGCGCATTCATGCCATCCGCTGTGTGTGGTGGAAAAAAACCTCTTACTGGTTTCTATGGCGAATATCTGGGCTATGTGCGTATGAGGCCTAACATTCCATTCCTCTTCGGAAATTCCGCTTATTATGCTTCTTCCCCTTGCGTTTTCAAAAAGTATCATATTACCATCGAGCTCTTTAATCTTATTATAAAGAGAAACATTATATTCTTCGGCTCCCGAAAAACTTTTTAATGTAAGCCCGAAATCCCTGGATAAAATAGGGTATATCGGAGTCAATCAGCGATTTTGACATAAAAGCTCCGAGGAGTTGCCTCTAAAATC
>CAZEGO010000169.1:0-3717 GCA_964511955.1 uncultured Planctomycetia bacterium
CTAAGGATTTAGTATCTTCGATGGAATATTTTTACACTTTGGCGGATGATATTTTTTATGAACAAAGGAACAGGGCAGAGGAATACATAAGAGAGTACTTTTATGAGGTTAATCCCGATAATTTGATGCCCTTTTTGAATTGAGTAAAAGATAATGCCTAAGTTCAGCGTTCAGGTTTGTTGTTATAATTCGGAAAAATATCTGGAGGATACTATAAAAAGTATATTGAATCAAACTTATAAGAATTGGGAACTCATTATAATTAATGACGGGTCCACTGATAAGACAGAAGAAATAGTCAAAAAATTTATTTCCGAAGGCAATCCAATCGCTTATTATTACCAGGAAAGAAAGGGTTTTGCCGCCGCAAGGAACAAGGCTATTGAGCTCTCAAAGGGGGAATGGATAGCTATACTTGATCACGATGATCTTTGGTATCCTGAAAAATTGGAAATACAAAGTAAATCCATAGAGAAATTCCCGGAAGCCAAAATACATTTTTCGAATTCCGAATGGTTCAAAGACAGCGGAAAAACAATAAAACTTACTCTGGAAGAGAACAGATTTGATACAGGCGTGGTAAAAGACACTTTTTTAAAACTCCTTACAGAAGGCTGTTTTATAGACAGTGAGACCGTTATAATGAACAAAAGCGCGTTAATCGATGCGGGTGGATTTGATGAGAATTATTTATATATAGTTGATTATGACGCTTTTTTGAGACTGGCCAAAAAAACAGACGCTTACTATGAAAACAGGGTATTGGCGAGATGGAGAGTCCATCCCGCTCAGGCGAGTCGGATAATGAAAGAGACTATGTATAGGGAATATGTTGAGCTTTTTAACGATAACATGAAAAACAACCCGGACCTACCGGATAAGGTCAAAAAAGAAATGCTCAAAGTGATTGCGAGTAATAAAATAAAATACGCATTGTCAAAATTAAAAAAGGGGAACATCAAAGAGGCTGTTTGTAATATATCCCCGAAAGAAGTGCATTACGCTGTCGCGAGGATTTTCGAAAGGACAAGTAAACTATCGTTGCGAAGGATAAAATAAGATAGATGATGAGATTCTTCGCTTCGCTCAGAATGACAGTGTGGCGTCATTGCTAGGAGCAGAGCGACGAATCAATCTCGGAGAAAGTTGCTCAGAAGCTTTTTAGCGAAAATATTATGAGATTGCTTCTCCGCCAGAGGCGGATCGCAATAACATGAACGCGTATGAGGAAAATTTATGAAAAATATAGCTCTTGTGGGTCACGGTTACTGGGGTAAGAATCTTGCCAGGGTTTTTAACGAGCTCGGGCGCTTGAGAGTGGTTTGCGATACCAATACGGATAGTTTTGCGACTCTAAGAAAAAAATATCCGGACGTTGCTTTTAAGTCCGATATAAAGTCTGTAATGAGGGATAGGAACGTGGACGCTGTAGTTATAGCGAGTCCTGCAATTACCCACTATGAGATAGCCAGAAAAGCCCTTATGTCCGATAAGCACGTCTTTGTAGAGAAGCCGCTTGCTCTGGAAGTACGCCAGGCAGAGGAATTAGTCAGAATCGCCGATAATAAGAAAAAGGTGCTTATGATAGGGCATATACTACAGTATCACCCGGCCCTTATAAAGCTGAAAAATCTTATAGATTCGGGAGAGCTGGGCCGCGTGGAATATATATATTCCAACAGACTTAATATCGGAAAACTCAGAAGAGAGGAAAATATTTTATGGAGTTTCGCGCCGCACGATATCTCGGCCATACTTATGCTTCTCGGAGAGGAGCCGGTCAGCGTAAAGTCTTTCGGGGGTTCTTATCTTCAAAAAGATATATATGATACCTCAATGACCACGTTTTATTTTAAGAGCAGTGTAAAAGCACACATATACGTATCGTGGCTGCATCCTTTCAAGGAGCAGAAACTCGTCGTAATCGGGAATAAAAAAATGGCCGTTTTTGACGATATGTCAGAGGAAAAATTGTTTATCTATCCGCACAACATACAATGGAAAAACAGCGTGCCTATCGCCCGAAAGGCCGAGAAGGAATCGGTAGATTTAAGAATGAAAGAACCGCTTAAGGAGGAATGCGAGCATTTCCTGAAATGCATAAAAACAGGTAAGAATCCCAGGACGGACGGGAGAGAAGGACGCAGAGTGCTTAAAATCCTTTCCGCGGCCGAGGACTCGCTTAAGCGCGGAGGAAAGGGAGTTTATATGTCATCAAAGGACATGAGGAATTATCAGGCTCATGAAAGCAGTGTAGTGGATGAGGGCGTTAAAATAGGTAGAGGTACGCGAATATGGCACTTTTCACACATACTTAAAGGGTCTGAAATAGGAACAGACTGCAGGATAGGGCAGAATGTGGTAATAGGACCTGACGTAAAAATAGGTAATAAATGCAAGATACAGAATAATGTTTCTCTTTATACGGGAGTTACTCTTCAGAATGAGGTTTTCTGCGGACCCTCATGTGTTTTTACCAACGTGATGAACCCCAGGAGCTCTATTCCCAGGATGAAAGAGTTAAAGAAGACTCTTGTGAAAAAAGGAGCCACCATAGGGGCTAATGCCACTATAATATGCGGCAATACTCTGGGAGAGTATTGTTTTATAGGGGCGGGAGCCGTGGTTACGAAAGACGTGCCCTCTTACGCGCTTATGGTGGGTAATCCGGCGAAACAGACCGGGTGGATGTGCGGCTGCGGCGTGAAGCTCGACAATAAAAAAGAAAAAGTCTCTTGTAAGGTTTGCGGCGCTAAGTACGTTATCTCAGGAAATAAAATAAAGAAGGTGAAAAATGAGTAAAATCCCCATGCTGGATCTCAGACGTGAATATGAATATATGAAAGGGATGATAGACTTAGCCATTGAGCAATGCCTCGCAGCACAGAAATGGATACTCGGCCCCCAGGTAAAAGAGCTCGAGAATAAAATAAGCGAGTATTTAAAAGTAAAACATTGTATCGGAGCTTCTTCAGGCACTGATGCTCTTGTGCTTTCCCTGAGAGCCCTTTCATTAAAGCGTTACGGGAAAGAATTTTTTGAGAAGGAGAAAATAGTTACTACGCCTTTTACGTTCGTAGCTACGGCCGACGCTATATTAAGGGCGGGTGCGGAACCGGTATTTATAGATATAGACCCCGTGACCTATAATATCGATACTGATATTCTGAACGATTTTTTAAAGTCAGCCGATGGTAAAAAGGTCGCGGGCCTTATCCCGGTGCATTTATACGGAACGGCTTGCGGAATGGATAATATGCTACGCTTAAAGGATAAGCATGGGTTTTTTGTAGTTGAGGATGTGGCGCAGGCCTTCGGAGGGGAATATAAAGATAAGAAGTTAGGTTCTATCGGAGATATAAACGCTTTCAGCTTTTTCCCTTCGAAGAATCTCGGATGTTTCGGGGATGGGGGCATGGTTTCAACGGATGATGATAAACTGGAATCTTTTGCGAGGATGCTTATAAAACACGGCGGAAAAGATAAATATAATGTCGATCACATAGGTTATAATTCAAGGCTTGATACTCTTCAGGCCGCGATTTTGCTTGCGAAGATGGAATGCCTCGATGAATTCAATTCGAGTAGGCGTAGAATAGCGAAGTTTTACAACGAGAGACTTTCGGGAACGGATATAATATCCGTTCCCGAAAGTCTCGAGGACAGTCTTCAAGTTTATCATCAATATACCATAAGAGTAGGCGAAGGCAAGAGAGA
>CAZEGO010000170.1:0-3698 GCA_964511955.1 uncultured Planctomycetia bacterium
CCCCCAGCAACACGTAAGGTACCGCCTCTTTCAAAAAACCAAAAACTCTCATTTGGAGCTTCTTAAAAACAAGTCCGATATTCGGTATCCTGTAAGGGGGCATCTCCACTAATATCTCGGGACTGGACCCCTTCAACACTTTGTTCATCACGATTCCTTTTATAATGAACAACGCGAATAATATGCCGAATATCATTAACACGTATTGACCGCCTCTTTCACCCACCAGACCTATCACCACTGCTATCTGCGCCATGCACGGAACGGATATGGCCATCAAAGTGGCGGCTATGAACTTTTCCCGGCGCTCCTCGAGCAAACGAAGGGCAAGTGCCCCGGGAACGTTACAGCCCAAACCAAGAAACATAGGGACAACGGCAAACCCGTGAAGGCCCAGATGGTGCATAAAATTATCGACCAACACAGCCAGTCTCGGCAAATATCCGAAATCCTCGAGTATACCCAATACAAGATAAAAGCTCAATATATAAGGAAGCACCATCGCAAGGGGCACGAAAAGTCCGGTCGTAAGCAGGCCGAAAGACATTTCGAAATCTATTGAACCATCTATCGTTTTTCCCACTAATATTGTATGCAGAAAACTCCCATCGCCCAAAACACTGCTGAGCTTCATAATCACGGAAAACCAGACTTTATCAAAGAATGGCTTAAAAACATAGCCTATAAGGTTTTCACCTATTATCCTCACAGTCCAAAAAGACGCGTACAACACTCCGGCAGCGATAAAAATACCGGATAAAGGCTTGATACTGAGTTCTTCCAATTTTTGAAGAAAAGTATGATGATGGTGTGTTATTTCCTGGGCCTTGTCCACTATGCGGCCTATTTTTTCCCATTTATCCGATTCCGACAAAATCTTCCCGTCTGCATGACCGGCCTCCGGCAGGCGGTCCATAAGTTCTTTAATGCCTTGTCCGGTTAAACCGCACGTTGGTACCACAGGTATACCTATTTCCTCTTCCAGCTTTTTTACGTCTATATTAATACCCTGGTGTTTGGTTTCGTCCCACATGTTCAGCGCTATTACCATGGGTATCCCGCGCTCGAGGAGCTCCAGGGTGAGAAACAGATTTCTTTCCAGGTTGGTCGCATTAACTACGTTTATGATGACCTTATCGTTTTTCTCCTCGAGGGCGCGGGTAGCTACTTCCTCAGCCCTGGAAGTGGGTTCCAGACTGTAAACACCGGGCACGTCCATTACGGTGGAATAGCCTTCGTCTGTTTTAACTTTTCCTTCCAGGAATTCCACGGTAGTGCCCGGATAATTAGAAACGACTATTCTCGCTCCGGTGATCCTGGAAAAAATAGCGCTTTTACCTACGTTTGGGTTCCCTACAAGGAGTATCTTTTTCACTTATTCGGTCTCCACGTATATTTTCTGCGCCATACCATAGCCAACGGCGACTTTCATTTTATCCACTTCTATTGTCTGAGGGCCTCTCCAGAAATGCGAGCTGATTTTTTTTACGGCTTTGCCCGGCCTTATACCCATTGCCCGGATCCTTCTTGAAAAACCCATACCCCCCGAAAGCTTTCTTATGATCCCCGATTCACCGTTTTTCATCTGAGTTATATCGACTATTTTTTTCTGCATTTTTTACACACTCCGAATATATCCATTTTATGCCTCTGTGGCAGGAATCCGTGCTTTCTGCATAGTTCTTCCTGTAGTTTCTCTATTTTAGGATCTACCGCTTCGATAAAACTGCCGCACTTCACACATACGAGATGATCGTGATGCCTGTGGTCGTGCCTATGCTCATAACGTCTTTTTCCGTCGCCCAGGTCCACTTTATTTGCTATTCCGGCCTCGCATAAAATGTTAAGAGTCCTGAAGACCGTAGCATGACCTATCCCCGGGTTTCTCTTTCTGACTATCTCGTACAAATCCTCGGCGCTAAGATGTTTTTCGGTCTTCAGAAAAACGTCGAGGATCTGTTTGCGCTGACCGGTAAACTTAAGTTTTTTCTTCTTAAGAAAATTAATGAATATTTTTAACTCGTTCGACATGGTATTTCTCCAATATTGATATTGACTATCAATATCAATTGTATATCAAAATAAAAAAACTGTCAACGGATAATTTCAAACTGTTTCATAAAGTCTCCCCTGCCGGGTATCTCTTTCTTCCAGCTCTTTATCTATTGCGGATAGTACTTTACTTTTGTCCCGGATCCACTCGGGCGCTGCCAGTAAATCCCCGCTGCAGTCCGCACTTATCCTCTGTATGACTGTCTGAGGATGTATGCATTCAAGATACCGCACGGCTAACCCAACGTATTCATCCAGGTTCAGCACCTTGAATGCTTTATCGTTATACAGCTTTTCGAGAGTCGTGTTTCTTATTACATGAAGAGGGTGCAGCTTTATGCCCTCAAATTTAAACTTTCCTATCTCTCGGGCACTATTTATTATCATCGCCTCGTCCTCGAAAGGCAGGCCTAATATCATATGAGCACAGATCTTTATGCCGCTATGCCTTCTCGTAATATCCACTGCTTTCAAAAAATCAGCATAACTATGGCCTCTGTTTATTTTTCTCAAAGTCTCATTGTGTATGGTCTGAAGCCCGTATTCTATCCAGACGTCATAATGCCGCGTATATGAACCTATGAGACCTATAATATCCTCGTCCACGCAGTCAGGCCTCGTGGCTATGGATAAGCCCACTACGTCCCTGAAATTTTTTATGGTATCGTATATCTCTTTAAGCCTGTCTGCGGACGCGTAAGTGTTCGTGAAGGCCTGAAAATAAACGATAAACTTACCGGCCTTTTTCCTGTCCCTTAAAATCTCTACACCCTCGGCTATCTGTTCTTCTATAGAGGACGCGGGCCGTCTTATATTAGGATTAAATCCCTCGTTATTACAGTAAATACAACCTTCCCGCGATATCTTCCCGTCCCTGTTAGGACACGAAAACCCTGCGTCCACAGTAACCTTATACACTCTTTCCGTATATCCTGTATTCTTGAAATAATCCGAAAACTTATAGTATCTGGACATGTTATTCAGGGACATGGGATAAGAGACAAACGGAAAGAGACAAGAAAAAACAAAATCTTCTTCCGATTCTCCCTTATCCCATATCCCTTATCGCTTACCCCTTACATAGTGACTTTGTTTTTTCTTCTATTGAATTCAGGAGCGCATCGAAGGAATTTTCGAAAGCTTTTATGCCGTTCTCCAGGAGTTTGGCGCATACTTCATTTATGTTTATTCCGGCTTTCGTTAAAGATTCTATTACCTTCTCGGCCTCGGACACGTCATCCGATAAGGCCTCTTTTATCTTGCCGTGATCGAGAAACGCCTCAAGTGTATTATCCGGCAGTGTATTTACCGTGCTTTCGGCTATAAGTTCGGTAACGTATTTTATATCGCTGTATTCCGGATTCTTGGTACTTGTGGATGCCCATAATACTCTTTGCGGATTAGCCCCTTTTAATGCCTTGAAATCCCCTCGGGAAAAAATCTCAATGTATCTTTTATATATAATATTTGAGTTGGCTACCGCAGCTTTTCCTTTCAGGGACGAGTCGT
Organism: uncultured Planctomycetia bacterium; assembly: GCA_964511955.1. Taxonomy (GTDB): domain Bacteria; phylum Omnitrophota; class Gorgyraeia; order Gorgyraeales; family Gorgyraeaceae; genus CAZEGO01. The sequence continues at coordinate 3,562 of CAZEGO010000170.1, forward strand.
TTATTTTTTTATCAACGTAGCCGTCTATCCTGCTCACGAATACGCTCGCCACCGATCTTACTTTAGACGCATCTCCCCCGTTTTCCGCGTATTTTTTTATACCCCTGATGTAAGACTCGGCCGTTTTTACGTACTGC